>NZ_JAQOWX010000229.1:0-2982 GCF_028462495.1 Paucibacter sp. XJ19-41 | reverse complement strand
AGGCTGCCGTCCTCGACGCTCTCGGCCGGCAGCAGGATGTCCAGCACCGCCGGCATCAGCCGGTAGGCCTGGGCCAGCGGCCGTGCCGGCGGCAGCGCGAGCACGTCCTCGGCCGACAATGTCATCAGCGGCTTGGGGCCACTCGCCGCGCTGGCGGCCGCGGCCGCTGCCTTGGGCCGGGCCTGCACGACCGCCAGCAGATAGCGCTGCTGCGTCTGCTCGCCCAGCGCGTCGATCAGGCGCACCGTGAAGCGGTGGCTGCCCGGCTTGTCGGCCGTGCCCTGCAGCACCCCCAGCGGGGACAGCGCGATGCCCTCGGGCAGAGCCCCCTCGGCCAGCTCGAAGCGATAGGGCGGACGGCCGCCCTGGGCATGCAGCGGGCGGCGATAGGGGCGCTCCAGCAGGGCCGCGGGCAGACGGAACGCGGCGTTGTCCAGTTGCAGCGGCTCCTGCAACTGGCTCAGCGCGCGTGAGGCGGCCGGGGCCGGCGCGCTGATGGGCGCGGTGGAGGGGGCGCTGGCGGGGGCGCTGAGCGGCGCCTCGGCCGCCGATGCCGCGACCAAGGCCGGCAGCAGGACGCAAAGCAGGTAGCGGCGCTTCACAAGGTCCTCCCTTCCTTGCGCAGCTCCTTGACCAGACCCTGGCGCAGCTCGGCGGCGCTGATCTGCTCGCTGTGCCGGCGCAGCGCCAGCAAGGCCGCATAGCGCAGCACATTGGCGATCGCGCCGCCCGATAGCTCATAGCGCTCGGCGATCTCGTCCAGCTTGACCTCGGCCGACAGCCGTTGTGGCGCCAGCATGCCGCGCCACAGCCGCAGCCGCTGCTCGGCGTCGGGCAGCGGGAAATAAATCATCGACTGGAAGCGCCGCGCAAACGCCTCGTCGATATTGCTGCGCAGATTCGAGGCCAGGATCACGGTGCCGGGGAAGTCCTCGACCCGTTGCAGCAGATAGGCGATCTCCTGGTTCGCATGCTGGTCGTTGGCGCTCTGGTTATTGCTGTTGCGCTTGCCGAACAAGGCATCGGCCTCGTCGAAGAACAGCACCCAGCGCCGGCTCTGCGCCTGGTCGAAGACCCGGGCCAGATTCTTCTCGGTCTCGCCGATGTATTTGGACACCACCATGGACAGATCGATGCGGTAGACATCGACCTGCGCGGCCTGGCCGATCAGCGTGGCGGTCAGGGTCTTGCCGGTGCCGGGCGGGCCGTAGAACAGCGCCCGGTAGCCGGGCTTGAGCGTGCGCGCCAGGCCCCAGTCCTGCATCAGGCGCTGGCCCTCGCGCATCCAGGTGCAGACCTGGTTCACCTCGTCCATCACCTCGGGCGCCAGCACCAGATCGTCCCAGCCCAGCGGACTGGTGATCAGCTTGGCCGGGAACTGCGCGTTGTAGTCGGGCTTGTGCCAGACCCCGGTGGCCAGGCGCTGCAGCGCCTCGGCGCTGATCTGCAGCGCGCCGCTGAGCTGCGGCTCGCCGCCGGNGGCCGGGAACTGCGCGTTGTAGTCGGGCTTGTGCCAGACCCCGGTGGCCAGGCGCTGCAGCGCCTCGGCGCTGATCTGCAGCGCGCCGCTGAGCTGCGGCTCGCCGCCGGCCGGGTTGTCCAGCTTCAGCAGGCCCTGGCGCGCGAACCCATGCTCGGCATCGAACAGCGCCAGCAGCGCGATGCGGCGCTGCAAGTCCTCGCCGGCGATCAGAAAGGCGGCGGTCTCGCCGGTCGGCAGAAAGCCGCCATGGGCCTGGCCCTTGATGCCGCCGAACTCGGTGAAGCCGCGCTCCAGATTGCTGTTGCGCATGAAGAGCAGGTCCAGCGCGGCCGGGCGCAGATGCGGCAGCAGGGCCAGGGCCAGCACCGCCCGCTCGGCCGGCCCCAGCTGCAAGCTCTCGACCAGACGCGCCAGCTCGCTGCCCGGCGGCAGACCGGGCGGCGGCGGCGCGGCCTCGAAACCGGCCTCGCTTTGCTGGAAATGCTGTTCCAGGCGCAGGCTCAGGACCTGGCCGAGCCAGTTCAGCTCCAGCGCCAAGGCCCGGGCCTGCAATGCGGTGCTAGCGCCAGTCGACATGCAGCACTCCCGTCATCCAGGGCAATCTGATCGTCGAGAACGACCAGGGCAGACGATCCAGCAGCAGGTCGAAGGGCTTGGGCTCGACCAGCAGTCGCCAGGCCTGTTCATCCGCATCGCCGGGCTTGCGAGTGAGCCGGCCGCCGCGGCGCAGAAAGCTCTGGCGCAGGCCCTCGACCGAGGTGTTGCCCACCGCCTTCCAGTGCGCGATCACCGCGCCCAGCAAGGCGTCCAGCAGCGCGCGCCGCTCCTCGCCCAGCGGCTCGGGCGCCGGCAGCACCTGGGCCGGCGGCACGCCGCACAAGAGCTTGGCCAGCACCTGCTGGGCCTCGCTGCCGACCCCATGGCCGACCTCATGGCCGGCGGCCAGATAGCCCAGCGCGGCCACCGCCAGGCTTTGTGCGGCCGGGCTCTTGAAGCGCCCGGCCTCCAGCAGCGCCAGCCGGCCGAACAGGCGCTCGGCATAGGCGGCCAGCATCACCAGGCCGGCATCGGCGATATAGATCGGGCTGTCGGCATCGACGGGGTCGGGTCTTGCCGCCGGCACGGCTGCGGGCCGATCCGCCCGCAAACCCAGCTCATAGTGCTCGGCGCGGCTGGGCGCGCGCCGCAGGCCCCGGCGCAGCCGCGCCAGCACCGGGTCGGCCCAGGCGCTCAGGCCCGCCAGCACCCGGTCCAGCCGTGCGAAACAGCGCGCCAGCGAGCCCTGTGGCAGCGCGCGGTGCAGCTGCATCGCCCAGCGGCGCACCAGGGTCTCGGGCCGGGGCGCCTGGCCCTCGATCAGCAAGGGGCGTAGCAGCCAGCGCCAGTGCTGGCGCTCGGTCTCGGCCGCCTTGGCCTGCGGCTGCAGCACCTGCAAGGCCCGCTGCAGCAGGCCGCTGCAGGCCTGCAAGGTCGCCGCCTCGCGGCCGGCCGCCGGGGTC
>NZ_JAQOWX010000228.1:0-3010 GCF_028462495.1 Paucibacter sp. XJ19-41 | reverse complement strand
CCGGCGTCCCTGGTCCAGCGGCAGCGCCTTGGCGCCGAACAGCGCGGCCAGCTCGCCGGCCGCGTTGCGCCGCATCAGGTCCATCTGGAAGAAGCGCTCCTGGGCATGGCTGTAGCCCAGGGCCCGCGCCGCGTCGGCGCGGTTGGCCGCACTGATGCTGAGGTAGCCGCGCTCGTCGCGTGTCAGCGCCACCGCCGCGCTGACCGCGCTGCGGGCCTCGCCCTCGTAGCTTGGCAGGCTGGCTCGCAAGGCCAGCCAGGCGGCCAGCGCGATCAGCAGCAGCAGGGTCAGCAGGCCCAGCAGCAGACGGCGCAGCCAGCGCATCAGAAGGTGCCGGGGTAGGCGCCACCATCGAGCAGGATGTTCTGCCCGGTCAGATAGCCAGCCTGGGCGCTGCACAGCATCGCGCAGATCGCGCCGAACTCGGCGGCCGAACCGAAGCGCTGGGCTGGGATGGTGACGCGGCGCTTGGCCGCCATCTCCTCGGCCGAGACACCGCTCTTGGCCGCGCCGGCGACCATGGTCTTCTGCAGGCGCTCGGTATCGAAGGCGCCGGGCAGCAGATTGTTGATCGTCACATTGCGGCCGGCGATGCGGGCCTGGCGGGCGATGCCGGCGACAAAGCCGGTCAGGCCCGAGCGCGCGCCATTGCTCAAACCCAGCACATCGATCGGCGCCTTGACCGCGCCCGAGGTGATGTTGACGATGCGGCCGAAGCCGCGCTCGCCCATGCCGTCCACCGTGGCCTTGATCAGCTCGATCGGGGTCAGCATGTTCGCGTCCAGCGCGGCAATCCACTGCTCACGGCCCCAGTCGCGGAAATCGCCGGGCGGTGGGCCGCCGGCGTTGTTGACCAGGATGTCGACCTGCGGGCAGGCCGCCAGCGCGGCCGCACGGCCTTCGGCGGTGGCGATGTCGCCGGCCACCGTGCGCACTTCGACGGCGGGGTTCAGTGCCCGCAGCGCCGCGGCCGTGGCCTCCAGCGTCTCGGCGCCACGCGCCGTGATCACCACATTGACGCCCTCGCCCACCAGGGCCTCGGCGCAGCCGCGCCCCAATCCCTTGCTGGCCGCGCACACCAGGGCCCAGCGGCCGTTCAGTCCGAAATCCATTGCTCTATCTCCACTTGGTCAACAGCCACACCCCGCCCATCACCAGCACCGTGCCGGCGGCCACCCAGGGGGTGAAGGGTTCGCCCAGTATCCACACGCCCATCAGGATGGTGGACATCGGCCCGATCATCCCTGTTTGCGCGGCCATCGTCGCACCGATGCGCTCGATCGCCATCATCACCATCAGCACCGGCGCGAAAGTGCAGGCGGTGGCGTTCAGCAGCGACAGCCACAGCACCTCGGGAGCCAGGCTCGCCAGCGAGCCCAGCGGGCGCAAGAGCAGGAACTGCGCAATGCACAGCTGGCAGGCCACCGTGGTCGCCAGCCCGGTCAGGCGCAGCGCGCCCAGGCGCTTGACCTCCGCGCCGCTGTAGACGAGGTAGAGCGCATAGCTCAGCGCGCTGCCGAACACCAGGGCCGCGCCCAGCAGCACATCGCTGCCCTGCAACTGCAGCTCCTGGCCGAACACCAGCAGCACGCCGGCATAGCTGACCGCCAGCGCGATCAGNTGCCGAACACCAGGGCCGCGCCCAGCAGCACATCGCTGCCCTGCAACTGCAGCTCCTGGCCGAACACCAGCAGCACGCCGGCATAGCTGACCGCCAGCGCGATCAGCTGGCGGCCGGTGACCCGGCGCCGGAACAGCAGCCAGCCCAGGAACAGCACGATGGTCGGGTTCAGATAGAGGATCAGGCGCTCGAAGCTGGCGCTGATATAGGCCAGGCCGGCGAAGTCCAGAAAGCTCGCCAGGTAGTAGCCCGAGAAGCCCAGGCCCAGGATCACCAGCCAGTCGCGCCGGGTCAGCGGGGGTTTGCCGCGACCGGCCCACCAGCTCAGGACCAGGAACAGCGGCAGCGCGAACACCATGCGCAGCATGATCAGGGTCACCGCATCGACGCCGTGGCGATAGGCCAGCTTGACGATGATGGCCTTGCCGGAGAACGCGATCGCGCCCAGCGAGGCCAGCAAGAGGCCCGGCCACAAGGGGGAAACGGCAGCGGGCGCGGTAGGGCTGGACATGGGCCGCCGATTCTAGGGTGCGTGCGCCCCCGACCCGGCCGCAGCCTGCGCTGCCGGGCGGCTGGCGCGCAGCATGAGCGGCCCGCCCTGCCTGCCACCGGGGTGACAGCCCGCCCGCTCTGCACAAGAAAGCCTCGCTGCGCGTGAACTTGTGCCGGGCCGATTCGCCGGGATCGGTAACAATTGGTATTAGTTTGGTTACATATAAAAATACCAATAAGCCGAATTGGCGTTAATTACCCGAGGGGGAGAGGACACAAGATGCAGACGCTTCACGAATCTGGCCGGCAAGGCGGCTTCACCTTGGTCGAGCTGATGATTGCCGTTGTCGTGGCCGGCATCCTGGCCGCCGTCGCCGTGCCCGCCTACACCAGCTTCATCACCAAGAGCCGGGCCAAGGATGCCAGCGCCGATCTCGCCGCACTGGCGCTGAATATGGAGAACCGCTTCCAGCTGCAGCTGCGCTATCCGGACCATGCCGACAAGACCGCCGCCACCCCTACCCTCTTCAAGGGCTGGGCGCCGACCCAGGCCGGCCATTTCAGCTACAGCCTGGCCAGCGATGCCAGCAGCTACACCCTGACCGCCACCGGCAAGGGCAGCCTCAGCGGCTGCGTGCTGACCCTGGGCCATGACAACCGACGCAGCGCCAGCAGCGCCTGCGGCTTCAGCGCATGGTGAGCTCGCACGGCCAGCACGGCATCGGCCTGATCGAGCTGATGGTGGTGGTCGCCCTGATGCTGCTGCTGGCCCTGGGCGGCAGCGCGCTGACCGCCAGCTGGGTCGACCAGGCCGCGATGCGCCAGAGCCAGGCGCAGCTGCGCCAGGCCATGGCCGAGCTGAAGGCCCAGGCCTTGCGCAATCCCGAGGCCCGGCCG
>NZ_JAQOWX010000227.1:0-3186 GCF_028462495.1 Paucibacter sp. XJ19-41 | reverse complement strand
GTCGAGCTCGGCCGGGCGCGTCTCCTCCATCAGCGGCGCGGCCCGCAGGTCCTGCACCAGCGCCTCCAGAGCCGCCGAGGCGCGCTCGACCAGCGGCCGCATCTGCGCCGCCGGCAGCTCGTCGCCGGCCTCGATACGGCCCGCCAGCTCGCTGAGTTGCTGAGCCCCGACCGCCGCCGCCGCGCCCTTGAGTGAATGGGCAAAGCGCCGCAGCGTGTC
Organism: Paucibacter sp. XJ19-41; assembly: GCF_028462495.1. Classification (NCBI taxonomy): domain Bacteria; kingdom Pseudomonadati; phylum Pseudomonadota; class Betaproteobacteria; order Burkholderiales; family Sphaerotilaceae; genus Roseateles; species Paucibacter sp. XJ19-41. The sequence goes on along the minus strand of NZ_JAQOWX010000227.1, from coordinate 2,967 downwards.
GCCGGCGCCGACCTCGATGCCGGCGGCCAGCGCCGGCATGCCGTCCCGGAAGTGGTGGGCGAACTGCTGCAGCACGCGCCAGTAGGTGGCCGGCCGCCCGCCGGTGTAGCGCAGGCCCTGCACCACATCCAGGCCCGGGATCCGCGTCAACCAGTCCGGCAGCAGCTCGGCCTCGCTGGCCACCACATCGGCCAGCGGCTCGGGCGGCGGCGGCAGCGCCTCCACCGAGTGAGCGCGCGCGGGCAGCCACTGCAGCAGGCGCGCATAGAGCTGGGCCGGCGCCACCGGCTTGCCGACATGGTCGTTCATGCCGGCGGCCAGGCAGGCGGCGCGGTCCTCGCCAAAGGCATTGGCCGTCATCGCGACAATCGGCAGCGCCGCCATGCCGGGCAGGCGGCGGATCTCGCGGGTCGCCTGCAGCCCGTCCATCACCGGCATCTGCATGTCCATCAGCACCAGCTGGTAGTCGTTGCGCTGCACCAGCTGCAGAGCCTGCCGACCATTCGAGGCCAGGTCCACCGTCAGCCCGGCCGCATGCAGCAGCTCCTGGGCCACGTCCTGGTTGATCGGGTTGTCCTCGACCAGCAGGATGTGCGCGCCGCCATGCCGGCTGGCCAGCTGGTCCAGCGCCTCGCGCTCGCTGCCCGTCGCCGAGGCCATCGCGGCGGCCGCATCGGCCTCCTCGACCGCCGGCAAGCGCGCGGTGAACCAGAAGCGGCTGCCCCGCCCGGGCTGGCTGTCGACGCCGACCTCGCCGCCCATCAGCTCGGCCAGATGGCGGGTGATGGCCAGGCCCAGGCCGGTGCCACCGTAGCGCCGCGTGGTCGAGCTGTCGCCCTGCTCGAAGACGCGGAACAGGCGCTGCTGCTGCTCGGCCGTGATGCCCACGCCGGTGTCGCTGACCTCGAAGCGCAGCAGCTCAGGGCTGAGCGCTTCGCCGCGCAGACGCACCGAGCCCTGCTCGGTGAACTTGATCGCATTGCTCAGCAGGTTCAGCAGCGCCTGCGACAGGCGGGTCGCGTCGCCGCGCACCCAGGGCGGCAGCGCATCGGCCATCAGGCTCAGCTGCAGGCCCTTGTCGCGCGCGCGCTCGCCGACCAGATCGCAGCAGCGCGCCAGCAACTCGCGCAACGCGAAAGGCCGGTCCTCCAGCTCCAGCTTGCCGGACTCGATCTTGGAGAGATCGAGGATGTCGTTGATGACCTGCAGCAGGTGCTGGGCCGCGCCGTCGAGCTTGGCCAGCCGGTCCTGGGCCAGCGCATCGCGGCTGTCGCGCCGCAGCAAATGGGTCAGGCCGAGGATGGCATTCATCGGCGTGCGGATCTCGTGGCTCATATGGGCCAGGAAGGCGCTCTTGGCCAGGCTGGCGGCCTGGGCCGCCTGGGTGGCCTCGGCCAGCTCGGCGGTGCGTGCCTGCACCAGCTCCTGCAGATGGTGGCGGTGCTGGTCGAGTTCGGCGCTCTGGCGCTTGTGCGCGCTGATGTCCTCGCCGATCGACAGCACATGGGTGACGCGCCCGTCGGCCTGGCGGATCGGCGCCATATGGACGAACTCGTGAAAAATCTCGCCGTTCTTGCGATGGTTCAGCAGCTCGCCCGACCAGTTCTGCCCCTGCTGCACGGCCCGCCGCATCTGCTGCACGCGCTCGCGCGGGCCGCGCTGCGGCTGCAGCTCCAGCCGCGTGCGGCCCAGCACCTCCTGGCGGCTGAAGCCGTTGATGCGGGTGAAGGCCGCGTTGACGTATTCGATCGCGCCGGCCAGGTCCGAGATCAGGATGCTGGTGGGGCTTTGCTCGACCGCCAGCGAGAGCTTGCGCAGCAGTTGTTCGCTGGAGCGCCGGTCGCTGATGTCGGTGAAGGAGCTGACGACGCTGACGATGCTCTGGCCGTCGGTCGAGCGCACCGGCTCGGCATTGAGCTTGAGCCAACGCCGCTGGCCGGCCTGGCTGCGCACGCCCAGCTGCATGCCCTGCTGGCCCTGGCCGGTGCTCAGCACACGGGTCAGCGGCAGCTCGGCGACCGCCAGCGGCTGGCCCTCGTTGTCGCACATCTCGAGCGCGCGCCACTTCCAGTCGGCCGCCTGCATCTGCGCCTGGCTGTAGCCCAGGATGCGTTCGGCGGCCGGGTTGCTGGCCAGCACGCGCCCGTCAATGTCGAAGATGATCACGCCCTCGCTGAGGGCCGAGACCATCGAGCGGTACAGGCGCTCGCTCTCCTGCAGCGCCTGCTCGATGCGCTGGCGCTCGTCGATGTCCGCGCGCAGCAGCTCCGACGATTCCTGCAGCGCCTGCTCGATGCGGCGGCGCTCGCCGATGTCGCTGACGATGCCCAGCACCGCCGGCCGGCCCTGATAGCTCATGCGGCTGGCGCGCAGCTCGATCCAGACCCGCTGGCCCTGCTTGTCGAGCCAGCACAGCTCGTAGTGGCGCTGGGGCTCGGGACCGGTGCCGGTGCGCGCCAAACAGCGCGCGGTCCACAGCGCCAGGAACTCGGGCGCCACCACCGCCGCGAACGGCAGGCCGACGAACTCGGCCTCGGTATAGCCCAGCAGCTAGGGCAGGGCCGGATTGGCGAACCCGAAACGCAGGTCCTGGGCGACGAAGACACCGTCGGCCAGCGCCTCCAGCAGCGTGCGGCTGCGCAGCTCGCTCTCGGCCAGCAGCGCCTGGGCCACGCGCTGCCGCCGCAGCCGCCAGACCACGGCGGCGATCAGCAGGGCCAGCAAGGTGGTCGCGACTATCCAGCGTGCCTCGCCCCAGACCTTGGCATCGACCTCGGCACGCGCCACCTTGCTGACCAGCAGCCAGTCGGTGCCGGGTACGGCGCGCAGCGCGCCCAGCGAGGGCACGCCGGCATAGTCGAGGCCGTCTATGGTGCGGCCCGGCAGCGCGCCCTCCCGCAGCGCCTGACCCACCAGCAGCTCGGGCCGGTCCAGCGGCCGGCGCAACCGGCCGGCCGAGCCGGGCCG
>NZ_JAQOWX010000226.1:0-3373 GCF_028462495.1 Paucibacter sp. XJ19-41 | reverse complement strand
TGCCGTCGCGGGTCTCCACCCGCTCGACCTGGCCTAGTGCGTTGCGCTTGTACAGCAGGCTCTGGCCCGTGTTGCCTGCACCCGCCCCTGTACCGGGCACCGTGCGGCGTCGTCCCAGGCCTGGGTCTGCTGGCGCTTGAGCAGGGCGTCGGCAAAGTCGCAGCTGCTGCGGGTGGTGTCGGTGGTGGAGCCCGCCCAGACCTCGATCGGCCGGGACAGGGTGTCGAACTTGGTGCAGACCTGCAGGCGTTGGCCGGCATCGTCGGCCGCACCGACGCTGCGCACCGGAAACTCAGCTTTGCGCCTTCAAGGTCGAGAGGCGAACCGCAGCGAGCTGAACCTTCTCCCGGAGTCTCACTTCATCAAGGTAGAAACCGGGGCTATCAGTCAGCAGTTGTTGGTCCGTAGTGAACGAGTCGACGTCGCCGAAGAGCTCATCAAGCAATTCAAACAGTGGTTCGTTCAGCTGTTCCGCCTCGTTCTTGAATCGATCAAGGTAAGTCGTATGGAATTCCTCCACCGAGATCGCGCCGTGCAGGAACTGTTCCAGTAGCAAACCGTAGTCAACAAGGAAGCTATTCAATAACCACCTCCCAGCTTTCCGGTAGTCAAACCTTTCTCATGGGTGCGAGATGCGGCCAACGCCATCCAAGGGATACTTTGCAAGCGCGAAATCGACCTCGGCCATGATGCAATTTCCCAGTGAACTTGAATAACTCAAAGAAACATACTGGCGGGTGCTGTCTTTGCTCAGCCGTGCAGCATGCAGATTCGGCGGCACATCTACAAAAGTTCTCAGCCGCCTATCTGCCAGGAAAGCCTTTTGAGCGCAATGGCAGACGCGCGCTATATCTGCTGGGCTTCGTCTAAAAACGGCTGACACTCTCAAGTCGTCCGTAGCATCTTTCGCCAGAGCCGGGCAGACACCGGCATAGTAGGACACCATGGCTGCGTATCCAGGAACAAACTGTTGCGCCGAGCTGCTAAAACAACCCAGAGATGCGCAGAAAAAGATGAGCATAGCTCTGCCTGCAGCACGCAAGCTTTGATTACTCAATCGCACGACAGCCATCTGAAAATCGCGTCAATAATAGGGGTTTCGAAATGGCCTATTCCTCCAGCGGCAATTGACCAAGGGCCTTTTTGTGATCGGCGTACATGCATGTTTGGTAAGCACTAAACATCCGAAAACCCACGTAATCCCTCATGTGGCGCTCCCCCATTCTTTTCTTGTGCAACCTGGGTTCGACATTCAAAAATCTATTCAATCGCCTGTCCTTCTTTACCTTCTTTAAACCACATTCACATAGCCCCTGGTGATTTGGCAAAGCCCTTTCATAAAAGGGTCTGAAGCTGGCATGGCCAGTTGCAACGATAGAAAATTCCAAACAATCGCTGCTCAATTTACTCAACAATTCTGCATAGTTTTGCGTCGGCTTCTCGATTTCAAATGCTTGCCCCGGAGAAATCAGACCAAGCATCAGAGCAATAAAGCCACAAAGCCGGCTCAATAACAACGAAGGCCAAACGGTCGAATTGAATAAGTCATGCCAAAATAGTCTGGCCTCTCGTTGGCATTTCATTGTCTTCTTCATATATTAAATAAAGACCCGTCCTTGCATTCAAGAACAATCAGGTCGACTCAATAATTCCAGCAGCCCGAAGACACTTAATGTCTGTCATGACCTCTTGGAATACCAAGGGGTTTCTTTTTGGGGCAACTACAACAAGATCCCCCATTTGCCCTTCATTCACCCAAAGCTTGAATCCAATATCAACATATCCATTTTTCTTCACCAATCCGATCCAGCTGCCATCTCTGATTCTTGGCGCCCTGACGATTACTTGGGTTTCTGGATCAAGTCGCAGCAGGTCCACAGGGACCCCTCTCGTTCTTATGCTGAAGTCAAAGAACTCAGCCTCTGAGATATCAAGAGCCCAGTCACAGCTTGCATAGTACTGATCGGAACGAGATAAATATTCGCTAGCTTTCGATGGGCTGCCCAGCATGTCGACATCAGCAATCCCATGCAACATCCAGCTATCAAACTTTCCCTTTAGCTTTACATGCTTCAGCACGCTCCCCCAAACTGTCAGTTCGCCGGATACGTCTTCAATTTCAATATTTTCCAAAGCAACAGAACCAACCGTGCAGCCGGTAATTTTTGTTTTTCTCACGGCAACATTTTTGACGGTGATTTTTCGCTTGAAGGCTCTGCTGAACCCAAAGCCAATATTGCAATCCCGAAACGCACAATTGTTGATTGTTATGTCGCCAACAATGCGCGGCCACCATGGCCCTCGATAGCCGTCAATTGTCTTGTCTTTGATGCACTTTTCTATCATGGAAAAGAAAACCCTGCAGGCCTATCGTACGGAACAATATTCAATCCACTCCCATAAGGTCTCGCGAGATGATCTGCAAATGATCGAGTGGTATTCGTTGTTATATCAAAAGTCTGCCCGGTAAGACGAGATGCAAAATCTGGCGCCACCCTTCCTGGTGCTGACAGATGGCTAAATGAACTACTAAGAATCGGGTTCGATGCAAGTCTGTTGGCCACTTGGATCTCGACCGCGTTACCAAACATTGGCGCAGTCAAACTGGGATTGTTATGAACCGCCCGCACTTGCCCTTGTTTAAGTACACCCGTCGCCATCGCCGGACTGGCCGCAAATTTTGAAACAACATCGCTGGTAAGTCCGGTCATCAATGCTCGTTCGGTACCCCGCGCAAGACCTCCCATTCCAGCAGAACCAACCACCCCGATACCAGCGTCAATCAGGCCTGCTGTGCCTTCGCTTGCTCCCATCGCTTGCAGTGCTTGGCTCGTAAGCGTTCCCGTTGCCTGGCCACTCATGAGTTGGCGCGTGCCGGCTTGGAACGTATCAAGTCCATGGGTAGCAACCAAACCGCCCCCAGCCATGGCAGGCACTCCGACCATAGCGCCGACACCGGTAGTACTCGCACCGAGCCCCAACAAGAAAGTTGCTCCGCCCGCCATCATCTCCGCCCCACCGCCCACCATACCGAACAGACCACCGAGCCGCGTTGTGCCATTGATCTGCCCCCAATAGGAACTGAAGCTCCCCCCCGGCTTCGCCGGCAACAACCCCTCCGGATCATTGAACATCACCGGATTCCCATCCGCATACGCATACGGATTGATCCCCGCCGCCAGCCCCAGCGGATCGCGGCTGATGAACTGGCCCAGCCCCGGGTGGTAGTACCGCGCCCGGTAGAACATCAGCCCCGAGGCATCAGGCTCGCGCCCGGTGTAGCCATACGTCGGTATCGAGCCGGATGCCTGCAAGACCTGACCCCACGCATCAAAGCCCTGCGTCACCGCGCTGCCACCCGCACTCCAGACCT
>NZ_JAQOWX010000225.1:0-3376 GCF_028462495.1 Paucibacter sp. XJ19-41 | reverse complement strand
CTCAGCGCCGCCTCGGCCGCCAGCACCCGCTCGCCCTCGGCGGTCAGCCGCGCACCGCCGCCGCCGGCGCCGCCGACCAGCTTCTCGACCAGGGGCATGCCGGCCAGATTGCTCAGGGTTTCGATGGCCTGCCAGGCCGCCTTGTAGCTGACGCCGGCCTCGCGGGCCGCCTGCGAGATCGAACCGACCGCGCCGACGCGGCGCAGGATGGCGATGCGCTTGTCGCCGGCCTCGTGGCGCAGCACCTCGCTCAGATCGGAGTGGGTGTTGTTCATGCGCCCATCCTAACCAGCGGCCTATACTGGCGCTATTCTTGTTTGGAATAGCGAGGTTGCCGTGCTGCGTTTTTCCGTCATGCTGCTGCTCATCGTGCTGCTCGGCAGGGTTCATGCGGCCGAGGTGCAGGTGGCCGTGGCCGCCAACTTCAGCGCGGCCATGCAGAAGATCGCCCAGGCCTTCGAGCAGGACAGCGGCCACCAGGTCAGGCTGGCCTTCGGCTCGACCGGCAAGTTCTACGCCCAGATCAGGAACGGCGCGCCCTTCCAGCTGCTGCTGGCCGCCGACGATACGACGCCGGAGCGGCTGGTGGCCGAGGGCCTGGGGCTGGCCGAGAGCCGCTTCAGCTATGCGACCGGCCGGCTGGTGCTGTGGAGCAAACAGCCCGGCCTGGTGGACGCCCAGGGCGCGGTGCTCAGAAAGGCCGGCGCCTTCGAGCGCATCGCGCTGGCCGATCCCAAGGTGGCGCCCTATGGTGCCGCCGCGATCCAGGCCCTGGGCAAGCTGGGCCTGCTGGAGGCGCTGACGCCCAAGTTCGTGCAGGGCGAGAGCATTGCCCAGACCTATCAGTTCATCGCCACCGAGAACGCGGCGCTGGGTTTTGTCGCACTGAGCCAGGTGCAGGTGGACGGGCGTATCGCCCAGGGCTCGGCCTGGATCGTGCCGGCCCACCTGCACGAGCCTATCCGCCAGGACGCGCTGCTGCTGAAGGCCGGGCTCGGCAATCCGGCCGCCGCGGCGCTGCTGCAATACCTGCGCGGCGACAAGGCCCGCGCCATCATCCGCGCCCACGGCTACGAGCTGTGAAGAGGACTCGCTGATGCCACTGGACCCCGCCGCCTGGCAGGCGATCGCGCTGACGCTGAAGCTGGCCGGCCTGACCACCGCGCTGCTGCTGCTGCTGGCCACGCCGCTGGCCTGGTGGCTGGCCCAGACGCGCTCGCGCTGGCGCGCCCCGGTCGCCGCGCTGGTGACCCTGCCCCTGGTGCTGCCGCCGACCGTGCTGGGCTTCTACCTGCTGGTGCTGATGGGGCCGAGCGGCCCGCTGGGCCAGCTGACGCTGGCACTGGGCTGGGGCACGCTGCCCTTCACCTTCAGCGGTCTGCTGATCGGCTCCATCCTTTTTTCGCTGCCTTTTGCGGTGCAGCCGATCCAGCATGCCTTCGAAGCCATCGGGCCGCGTGCGATGGAGGTGGCCGCCACACTGCGCGCCCGGCCGCTCGATGCCTTCTTCACGGTGGCGCTGCCGCTGGCCCGGCCGGGTCTGGCCACGGCGGCCATCCTGAGCTTCGCGCACACGGTCGGCGAGTTCGGCGTGGTGCTGATGATGGGCGGCAATATCCCGGGCCAGACCCGTGTCGTCTCGACCCTGATCTATGGCCATGTCGAGGCGCTGGAATATGCCCAGGCCCATTGGCTGGCCGGCGGCATGCTGCTGTTCTCCTTCGCCGTGCTGCTGATCCTGGCGCTGATGAAAAATCGTCGCGCGCTGCCATGAACCAGGCCCACCAGATCCGCCTGCGCCTGCCACGCGCGGCCTTCGAACTGGCCGTCGACATCGAGCTGCCGGCGCGCGGCATCACCGCGCTGTTCGGCCCCTCCGGCTGTGGCAAGACCAGCCTGCTGCGCAGCGTCGCCGGGCTGGAACCCGGCGCCAGCGGCCGGGTGCAGATCNACCAGATCCGCCTGCGCCTGCCACGCGCGGCCTTCGAACTGGCCGTCGACATCGAGCTGCCGGCGCGCGGCATCACCGCGCTGTTCGGCCCCTCCGGCTGTGGCAAGACCAGCCTGCTGCGCAGCGTCGCCGGGCTGGAACCCGGCGCCAGCGGCCGGGTGCAGATCGGCGGCGAGTGCTGGCAGGACGATGCGGCCGGGCTGTGCCTGCCCACCTGGCGACGCCCGCTGGGCTATGTGTTCCAGGAGGCCAGCCTGTTCGAGCACCTCGATGTGCAGGGCAATCTGCACTATGGCCTGAAGCGCGCCGGCGGGGCGCGGGGAGCGCAGGCGCTGCAGCAGGCCATCGCGCTGCTGGGCATCGGCGGCCTGCTGAAGCGCTCGAGCGCGCAGCTCTCGGGCGGCGAGCGCCAGCGCGTGGCCATCGCCCGCGCGCTGGCCACCGGCCCGCACCTGCTGCTGCTGGACGAACCGCTGGCGGCGCTGGACCTCGCCCGCAAGCAGGAGATCCTGCCCTGGCTGGAGCGGCTGCGTGACGAGCTCAACATCCCCATGCTCTACGTCACCCACGCGGTCGACGAGCTGGCCCGGCTGGCCGACCATCTGGTGCTGCTGGACCAGGGCCAGGTTCGCGCCGCCGGCCCGGTGGCCGAGCTGCTGGCCGCCATCGACAACCCGCTGCGCCTGGGCGATGAGGCGGGCGCGCTGCTGAACGGCACGCTGGCCGAGCGCGACCCGCGCTGGCATCTGTGCCGCGTCGCCTTCGACGGCGGCAGCCTCTGGCTCAAGGACAGCGGCCTGGCCCCGGGTCAGCCGCTGCGGCTGCGCGTGCTGGCGCGCGATGTCAGCATCGCCACCGAACAGCCGCGCCACAGCAGCATCCAGAACCAGCTGCCCTGCGTGATCGAGAGCATGGCCGAGCATGCCCACCCTTCGCAGCAGCTGCTGCGACTGCGCTGCGGGCCGGCGGTGCTGCTGGCCCGCATCACCAGCAAGGCCGCCGACGAGCTGCAGCTGCGGCCCGGCCTGCCGGTCTGGGCCCTGGTCAAGTCGGTGGCGCTGGTGCAGTAGCGGTGATCGCCCAGGCGGGATCGATACAATCGCGCCCATGTCCCGCTGGCTTCGCGCCCTTCTCATCGCCCTGCTGATCCCGATCTACGGCCTTGCCGCCGTCGGCATCGTCGCTCCCGATGATGCGAATGCCGGGCAGCTGCGGATCGAGGGGCATCAGAACCCCGAGGCTCTGGGCGACAGCTTCAGCGGCAATGTCGCCGACCTGGCCTTCGAGCTGGGCGACACCTCGGACGACGTCTCCGAAATCCCGCCCCCCGCCAGCCTGCTGACCGCCCCGGCCCCGGCGCCCACGGCGGTGCTGAGCGCCGCCGATTCGCGGCCGCCGACCAGCCGAGCGGAGACGCCGCTGCGG
>NZ_JAQOWX010000224.1:0-3409 GCF_028462495.1 Paucibacter sp. XJ19-41 | reverse complement strand
GTGGCGGCCAGCGGCGGCGGGCCCGGGTCCGGCGCGGCCAGCCGCGAGACCTCGCGCGGCGCGCTCTCGTGCAGCAGCGAGGCCACCGCCTGCAGATGGGCGTCGGCCATGCCCCAGCGCTGCGCGACGCCGCCCAGCAGCAGATTGGCCAGCGCGACGATGCTCATGCCCTGGTGGTGCGACATGAAGGTGCTGACCGGCATGAAGGCGGCCGCGCCGGTGCGGCGCGAGGGCGTGAAGTCCAGCGCCTCGATGAAGCCGTAGCGGCCGCGCGCGCCCAGCGACTCCAGCCGCTGCAGGTTCTGCAGCGCGCGCTGCGGCGCCAGCGGGGCGGCCATCGCCGTCGCATACGGCGCGATCACCAGTTCGTCCGGCGGAGTGCGGCGCAGCGCCAGCCGCGGCACGCCCTGCGGCGCATACTGGTAGGCCAGCGTGTGGTCGCTGCCGGCATAGGCCGACTCCGACACGCCCCAGGGCGTGCCGTGCAGCGCGCCGAAATCGATCTGCTCCTGCACCGCCGCCTCGCAGGCCTCGCGCAGCGCGCTGCCCTGTGGCTCGTCCAGCACCAGGCCCGGCATCAGGTATTCGAACATCGAGCCCGACCACGAGCGCAGGCCCGCCGCCGTTCCTTGGGCGTAGAAGGGCCGGCCCAGCGCGCTCCAGTGGCGCACCGGCACATCACCCTTGGCGATTGCCAGCAGGCTGGTCAGGCGCGACTCCGAGGCCAGCAGATCGAAGAAGCCCTCGTCGAGCTGCTGTTCGGCGACGCGAAAACCGATATGGAAGAGCTGGCGCTTGTCGCTGTAGAGAAACTTGAAGTCGGCCTCCCAGGTCAGCACCTCGCAGTCGCGCGCCAGCGCGCGCAGGCGCAGCCTGCCGTCGTCGCTGCCCAGCAGCATGGCCTGGCGGTCCAGCTCCATCGAGCGCAGCGTGGCCAGGTGGTCGGCCAGCAGCCAGGCCAGCGGCTCGGCGGCCATGTGTGCCTGCATCAGCAGCTCGAAGCTCTCGGCCTTGTGGGTCTCGATGAGCAGTGGCGAGTCCGCCGGCAGCAGCGCACGCAGCCGCAGCCGCGAGGCGGCCAGCGCGCGCCGCGCGGGGCCCTCATCGTAAGGGGCCTGGGCCAGCTCCAGGCAGGCCTGGGACACCGCCAGCAGATGGCCGCAGAGATTGCCGNAGCGCACGCAGCCGCAGCCGCGAGGCGGCCAGCGCGCGCCGCGCGGGGCCCTCATCGTAAGGGGCCTGGGCCAGCTCCAGGCAGGCCTGGGACACCGCCAGCAGATGGCCGCAGAGATTGCCGCTGTCGACGCTGGACACATACATCGGCAGCAGCGGCGCCCGGGTCTGCGTGTCATACCAGTTCAGGAAATGGCCGTGGTAGCGCTGCAGGCCGGCCATGCTGGCCAGTGTGGCTTCCAGGCGCTTGAGCAGCTCCTCGGTGCCTATCCAGCCGAACTGGCGGGCGCAGACGGCGCTCAGCAGGTAGAGCCCGAAATTGGTCGGCGAGCTGCGATGCGCCAGCATTTCATGCGGCAGGGTCTGCAGATTGTCGGGCGGCAGATGCAGATCCTCCGGGCCGACGCAGCGCTCGAAGAAGCGCCAGGTGTCACGCGCGACGCCGCTCAGATAGGCCTGCTCGGCGGCCGGCCGCGTGGCGGCGCGGCGCCGTGGCCGGCTGACCCACCAGCTGACAAGCGGCGCGCCCAACCACAGCAGGCCCAGCGCCAGGCTCAGCGCAGGGTAGGGCGTGCGGCCGCTGAGCAGCAGCGCGCCCAGCAGCAGCAGGCTCAGCAGCGGTGCACGCCAGTGCTGGCGCAGGCTCTCCAGCAGGCCGGTCTTGGCGGCGGCCTGGGCGGCCGCAGCGGTGGTCCATTGCAGCAGCCCGCGCCGGCTGATCAGCGTGCGGTAGAGCGAGCGCGTGATCGCATCCAGCGCCAGCAGCGCCTGCTGCGGCAGCTGGCTCAGATGCCAGAGGCCGCCGGCCAGCGCGCGCACGAGTTCCAGCATGGCCTGACGGTAGAAGTGGCCCAGCGCCAGATCGTCTCGGCTGGGCGCCAGGCCGGCCAGCGCGCCCAGCAGCGGCCCGGCGGTGAAGGCCGCCAGCACCAGGGTCAGCGCGGCCGCCGGCGACAGCACCAGGCCGGCCAGCGACAGCAGCAGAAGCGCCAGCGCGGCCGGTGCCACCAGCGAGCGGCGCAGGTTGTCGAACATCTTCCAGCGGTTGATCGCTCGCAGCCGGTAGCGGCCCGGTTTCAGTAGCAGCGGCAGCAGCTGCCAGTCGCCGCGGGTCCAGCGGTGCACGCGCGAGGCCGCCACATCGGCGTGAAAGGGCGCCTCCTCGATCAGCGTGATGTCGCTGACCGCCGCGCAGCGCGCCAGCGAGCCCTCCAGCAGATCATGGCTCAAGACCTGACCCTCGGGCAGGCGCCCGGCCAGCAGCGCGTGGACGGCGTGCACATGCAGCAGGCCCTTGCCGGTGAAGGTGCCCTCGTGGAACAGGTCCTGATAGACCTCGGAGCTGGCGGCGCTGTAGGGGTCGATGCCGCTGCGGCCGGCGAACAGCCAGTGATAGGGCGTGAAGTCGCGCTCGGCCGGCAGCGGCGTCACGACACGCGGCTGCAGGATGCCGTAGCCGCCCAGCAGCCGCTGCCCGCTGGCGTCCAGCCGCGGCTGGTTGTGCGGGTGGGCTGCGACGCCGACCAGCTCGCGCAGGCGGCCGGGCGGCATGCCGGTGTCGCTGTCCAGCGTGACGATGTAGCGGGTGTCGGCGGCGATCTGTGTGAGTTCGCCCAGCGGCATGAAGGCGGCGGCGTCGCCGCTGGCCAGCGCCTGGACCAGCTCTTCGAGCTTGCCGCGCTTGCGTTCCCAGCCTATCCAGCGCTGCTCGCTGGCGCTGAAGCGGCGCCCGCGATGCAGCAGCAAAAAGCGCGGCGGCGCTCCCGGCGCGGCCGGATGACGCAGATTGAGTGCGCGCAGCTGCTGCGCGGCCTCGCTCAGCAGCGCCTCGTCGCCGTCGACATGCTGCTGCTCGGCGTCGCCCCAGTCACTCAGCAGCGCGAACTGGGCGTGGGCTTCCGGGTTGGCCAGATGATGCAGCTGCAGGCGCTGGGCCAGCGCGCGGATCGCGCCGGGCTCGCCCAGCAGCGCCGGGATCACGACCATCACGCGATGCTCGGCCGGGATGCCCTCGGCCAATGCCAGTCGCGGCAGGTGCTGAGGCCGCAGCGATTCGCTGACCATGCGGTTGAGCAGGGCGACCACGGCCTCGGAGGCCGGGATCAGCATCAGCGCAAGACCCAGCCAGAGCAGCCACCCGGGCTCGAGCGCAGACCTGGGCAGCAGCGCGCCGACCAGGGCCACCGTGCCCAGCGCCAGCGTGCCCAGATACAGCGGCAGGCGCAGCCGGCGCACG
>NZ_JAQOWX010000223.1:0-3410 GCF_028462495.1 Paucibacter sp. XJ19-41 | reverse complement strand
AGCCGCCGCCACCGGAACGGCCACCGCCGCCACCGAAGCCGCCGCCGCCCGAACGGCCACCGCCGCCGAAGCCGCCCGGACGCTCTTCACGAGGACGGGCCTCGTTCACGACGATGGCGCGGCCGTCGAGGGCCTGGCCGTTCATGCCGTTGATGGCGGATTGCGCCTCGGCGTCGGATGCCATTTCCACAAAGCCGAAGCCCTTGGAACGACCGGTATCACGATCCATCATGACCTTTGCGGAGGTCACAGTGCCAAATTGACCGAATGCTTCTTGCAGCGATTCGTCGCGCACGCTATAGGCCAGGTTGCCTACGTAAAGCTTGTTTCCCATGGGGAAGCCCTTTCAATACCAAAAAACCATGTGGAGCTTCTCCATCGTGAACCATTCAAGCGAAGGTGCGGCTTCCAGACACAGGTAAACGATTATGGGTGATGGGTCCAGGCCGGCGCAAAGCGCAAGAGTCAAGTGTTGTTTTTCAGCTTCTGAGAGAAAACCCGGAAAACCGTTCCGATCGCACACCGGCAGCCGCCATGAAGACGTAGTGATGACTGGCTATCATCGCGGCCACCGAGCTCCCCCATCCATGTCCCAGAAAATTTCGCTCCAGGCGCTCAACCGCGTGCTCTCCAGCCTGGACGCCGCGCGCAACGGCCCGGCCCTCTATGCCCTGCTGAGCACCTTTAGCGTGGCCGGCCTGCTGCTGGCGATGGCCGAGTCGGCGCTGGCGCGCAGCGACACGCCCTGGGGCGTGGTCTGGGCCGGGCTGGCGCTGACGGTCGCCTTTTATGGGGTCAACACCACCGGCCTGCTGCTGATGGACCAGGCGCTGGGCCGGCCGGTGCGCGACGTGCAGGACGCCTTGCGCGATGCGCTCCTGGTGGCGCATCGGGTGCTGCTGAGCCTGGCCGTGGTGCTGGGTGGGCTGGGCCTGGTGCTCACGGCCCTGCTGGGCCTGCTGTGGGCGGCCCGCCTGCCCTGGCTGGGCGCGCCACTCTTCGCCCTGACCGTGCCGCTGGGCGTGCTGCTGCTGGGCTTGAGCTCGTTTGCCGTGCTGGTCCTGGTGGGGCCGCTGACCGGGCCCTCGGTCTGGGCCGGCCAGACGGTGCGGCCCACGCTGCGCCTGCTGGCACGCCAGCTGCGCGGCGGCCTGCTCGATGCCGCGGTGCTGATGGCGGCGGTCCTGCTGCTGACCGCCGTGGTCAGCGCGGCGGTCAGCTTTGTCGTGATCAGCGGGGCGCGGGCCATGTCCTTGCTGGCGATCTGGGGCGCCGATATCAGCCTGCCGCCGCAGCAGCTGATGGCCGGGCTGTTCGGCTACGGCCTGCGCAGCCTGGGCGCGGCCGGCGCGCCGGTGGCCGGCAGCCCGCAAGGCATGGCGGCCCTGGTCGGCGGCGGCGTCGTGTTCGCACTGGCCCTGGTGTTGCCGGCCCTGATCTATCTACGCGGCTGCTGCGCGGTCTATCTGGCGCTGCGCGAAGTGCCGGACGAGGGCCTGTGAGCGGCACCCTGCGTATCGCCTCCCTGGTGCCCAGCCTGAGCGAGCTGCTGGCGGCCCTGGGCCTGGCGCCCTGGATGGTGGCGCGCACCGGCTTTTGCATCCACCCGGCCGCGGTGATGGCGGCCGTGCCCAAGGTCGGCGGCACCAAGGATGTCAATCTGACCAAGCTGCGCCGGCTCGCACCGACCCATGTGCTGGTCAATATGGACGAGAACCGGCTTGAGACGGTGCAGGCGCTGCGCGAGTTCGTGCCCGAGATCGTCATCACCCATCCGCAAGGCCCGGCCGACAATCTGGCGCTGCTGACGCAGATGGCTGATGCCTTCGGCGCCCTGCCCGGCGTGCGCGAGCGCGCCGAGGCGCTGGCCCAGGTCCTGCGCGCCGAGCTGGCGCGCTGCGCGGCGCAGCCCNGATCGTCATCACCCATCCGCAAGGCCCGGCCGACAATCTGGCGCTGCTGACGCAGATGGCTGATGCCTTCGGCGCCCTGCCCGGCGTGCGCGAGCGCGCCGAGGCGCTGGCCCAGGTCCTGCGCGCCGAGCTGGCGCGCTGCGCGGCGCAGCCCTGGCCGGCCCAGCGGGTGCTGTATCTGATCTGGCGCGAGCCCTGGATGACGGTGGCGCGCGACACCTATATCGCCCGCATGCTGGCCCAGGTCGGCTGGCAGAGCTGGCCGGCGGTCGAGGGCGGCGAGACCGGTGCCGCGCGCTATCCGGTGCTGGTCGGCACCGAGCCCTGGCTGGGCCAGATCGACCGCGTGCTGCTGAGCTCCGAACCCTATCGCTTCGACGAGACCCATCTGGCCCTGGCCCAGGCCCTGTGTCCGCAGGCCCGGGTGCAACTGGTCGACGGCGAGCTGCTGAGCTGGTACGGCCCCCGGGCGGCCCAGGGTCTGGCCTATTTGCGCGGCCTGGCCCAGCGCTGACCATGCCGCGATGGATCTGTACAAACCCCTGATCGCACTGCTGGCCATCGTCAATCCGATTGGCGTCGTGCCCTTCTTCATCCATTTCACGCAGAGCTTCACGCGCCAGCAACGCCAGCGCACGATACGGGTCAGCGCCTTCACGGCCTTTCTGGTGATAGGCATCAGCGCGCTGGCCGGCCTGAAGATCATCGAGTTCTTCGGCATCTCGCTGGCCAGCTTCCAGGTCGGCGGCGGCACCCTGCTCCTGATCAGCTCGATCCAGATGCTGAACGCCCAGCCGGCCGAGACCCGCAAGGAAGATGTCGCCGAGGGCGCCAACAAGGCCGACGCCGGCGCCAGCATCGCGGTCGTGCCGCTGACCATCCCGCTGCTGACCGGCCCGGCGACGATCTCGACCATGGTCATCTATGCCGAGAAGACCCGCCACTGGTGGGAGCTGGGCGTGCTGGTCGGCTATGGCGTCGTGGTCGGCCTGGTGACCTTTGCGGTGTTCACCGCCTCGGGCCGCATCGCGCGGGTGCTGGGCCAGACCGGCATCAACATCATGACCCGGCTGATGGGCCTGATCCTGGCCGCGCTGGCGGTGGAGCTGCTGGCCGATGGGCTGACCAAGCTGTTCCCGGTGCTGGCCTCGCACATCGCCCGCTGATCGTCTGTTGATGAGCGAGATTCTGCTGCTGGAGGACGACCCGGCCATCGCCCAGACCGTCGTCTTCGCGCTGCAGCGCGAGGGCTTTGTGCTCGCCCATTGCAGCTGGCTGCACGAGGCCCGCGCGCGGCTGGCGCAGCACGAGCCCGCGCTGGCGATCTTCGATGTGGGCCTGCCCGACGGCAATGGCCTGGACCTGTGCCGCGAGCTGCGCGCCGCCGGCAGCCGGCTGCCGCTGCTGATGCTCAGCGCCCGCAGCGAGGAGCTGGACCGGGTGCTGGGCCTGGAGCTCGGCGCCGACGACTATCTGGCCAAGCCCTTCAGCCCGCGC
>NZ_JAQOWX010000222.1:0-3436 GCF_028462495.1 Paucibacter sp. XJ19-41 | reverse complement strand
CCTGCGTGGCGCGGCTGCGCTCGCGGGCGCAACGCATCGCCGGCGCGCTGCCGCCGGCCGATGCCAGCATCCGCGCCTCGATTGCCGACGACGTCCTGCTGGCCGACGCGCTGCAGGCCGCGCGCGACCAGGTCTTTGCCGCGCGACCCTCGGCCGTGAGCCGGCGCCAGACCGATCTGGTGCTGGGCCTGATCGAATTGCGCGATCTGATGCTGTCGATCCGGCTCGACATCGAGCTGCTGGGCAGCGACGCCGCCGGCCTGCATTGGCGCGGCGCACTGGCCACCACGCTGATCCATCTGGCCGAGGCCCTGGAGACCCTCGCCGCTGCCATCGGCCAGGGTCAAGTCATGCCCGCCGTGTCGGCGCAAGGCTGGCGCGAGGCGCTGGCAGCGCGTCTGGCCGGTGCGCCGGCCGCCGCCGACGACGCGCGCCACCACCTGGTCGACGCGCTGCAAAGCCGGCTCGGCCATATGCTGGACGATGTCGCGGCGATGGCCGAGCGCCAGGCGGNCGTCTGGCCGGTGCGCCGGCCGCCGCCGACGACGCGCGCCACCACCTGGTCGACGCGCTGCAAAGCCGGCTCGGCCATATGCTGGACGATGTCGCGGCGATGGCCGAGCGCCAGGCGGGTCCGGACCGGGACAGTGCCTGGCCGCCCGAGAAGCTGCAGCTCTTCGTCTCGCCCGAGGGCTGGCCGCTGGCCGCGCTCAGGCCGCATCTGAGCCTGCAGTCCGGCGTGATGCGCCATGCCTTGCGGGCCGGTCTGGCCTTGTCGCTGGCCTATGTGCTGGGCCAGTTCCTGCCCTGGAACGCCCATCCCTACTGGCTGGTGCTGAGCGTCGCCGTGGTCTTGCGCGGCAATCTGGAGCAGACCCTGTCGCGCCGCAACGAGCGCATCATCGGCACCGTGATCGGTTGCCTGCTGGTGCTCGCGCTGGCACAGCTGCAGCAGCCGCGTCTGCTGGCGCTGGCCTTCATCGTCGCGGTGGGTGTGGCCCATGCCTATGTCAACCAGCGCTACCGGGTCGCCGCCACCGCCGCCACCCTGATGGCCCTGGTGCAGCCGCTGCTGCTGCAGCCGGGCAGCAGCCCGGCGATTGCCGAGCGTCTGGCCGACACCGTGATCGGCGCGCTGCTGGCCTGGGCCTTCTGCTTTGTGCTGCCCTCGTGGGAGCGCCGTTCGCTGCAGCGCCTGAGCGGCCAGCTGCGCGCGGCGCTGGCCCGCCATGCCGGCAATCTGCTGGTCTGGGCGCCGGCGCCCGATCAGCAGCTGGCCCAGCGCCTGAGCCGCCAGCAGGCCTACACGGCCCTGGCTGCGCTGGCCGCCGCGGCCCAGCGCAGCCGGGTCGAGCCGCGCCAGGTGCGTCTGCCCGAGCCGGAGATCGAGGCGGTGCTGAGCCATGGCTACCGTTTCATGGCCCTGCTGGGCACGGTGCAGCAGATGCTGAACCGGCGCACCGACCGGCTCGCCGCCGAACTGGCCGGCCCCGAGCTGGCGCTGGCCCGGCAGGACTGCGCAGCATGGCTGGTGCAAGGGCAGGGCGCCGAGCTGCCGGTGATGGCGCCCGCCGAGGTCGACTGGCCCGAGCATGCCGGCCAGCAAGACCTGACCCCCTGGTTGCTGCGTCGGTTGCGCCTGGCGCGGCGCGAAGCGGCAGACCTGGTCGCTGCCGAGTCGCGGTTGCTGGCGGCGATCAGCCGCGCAGATAGCGCAGGCCGCCCGCGCAGTGGCGTCGGCGAAAGGCCGTGACCTCGGGTGCCAGCGCGGCGGCCGCCGCATCCGATTCGAGCGCGCCGGCGATCAGCGCCGCCAGCTCGGCCATCTGAGCCGGACCCAGGCCCAGACGCACGATCTCAGGCACGCCCAGGCGCAGGCCGTTGACATCGCCGGCCAGGGCCGGCACGCGGTCCAGCGGCAGACCGATGCCGCAGCTCAGCAGCCGGGCCCGTGCCAGGCGCTTGGCGGCGGCCTGGCCACCGCCCCAGGCGGCCGCCTCGATGGCGAACTGGTGCGAGTCGGTGCCGCCGCGTTCGCGGGCGAACACCGGCATGTCGCGAGCGATCAGGCCGGCGGCCAGCGCCCGCGCGCTGGCCTGCATCGCCAGGCCGTAGTCGTGGCCGTGTTCCTTCCAGTCCAGCAGGCCCAGTGCCAGTGCGGCGGTCTTGCCGGCATCGAAATTGGCGGTTAGCCCCGGGTAGGCGATCGCGTCGAGCCGCTCGGCCAGGCCCGCGTCGTTGCCGACGATCAGGCCGCCCGGCGGACCGCCCAGGCTTTTGTAGGTGCTCATCGTCATCACATGGGCGCCCAGATCCAGCGGGTTGGCCCAGGTGCCGCCGGCAATCATGCCGCTCAGATGCGCGGCGTCGAACATCAGCAGCGCGCCCACCTTGTCGGCGATCTCGCGCACCGCCGCCACCGGGTGGGCGAACAGATTCAGGCTGCCGCCCAGCGTGATCAGCTTGGGGCGGACCTCGGCGGCCAGGCGCACCAGGGCCGGCACGTCGACACTGTAGCCATCGGCCCGCACCGGCGCCGGCACGCTGCGCAGGCCGTAGAGCCCGGCGGCGCCGGCCGCATGATGGGTCACATGACCGCCGATCTCGGCCGGCGGCACGATGATGGTGTCGCCGGGCTTGCAGCAGGCCATGAAGACATAGAGATTGGCCAGCGCGCCCGAGCCGACGCGGATCTCGGCATAGCGGGCCTTGAAGACCTGGGCCGCCAGCTCGGCCGCGATCACCTCGATGCGCTCGATCGCCTCCAAGCCCATCTCGTACTTGTCGCCGGGATAGCCCAGCGAGGGGCGCGTGCCCAGGCCGGCGGCCAGCAGGGCCTCGGCGCGCGGGTTCATCACATTGCTGGCCGGGTTGAGATTGAGGCCCTCGACATCGTGGATGCGATGGTTCTCGGCCACCAGGCGGGCCAGCTCCTCGTCCAGCGCGGGGCTGTCCAGCGCGCCGGCCGCGCCGGCCAGCGCCTGTACATGGTGGTCGATAGCGGCCGGCACCCAGGGCCGGGCCTGCAATTGGGCTGTGCTCATCTGCGGGTTCGCTTTCTTGGTCGGGCATCGCGCGGAGATTGGCGACGGGCCGATGCTGGGGCCAAGCGCCGGCAGCTTCAAGCAAGTTATTCTTGGGTCCAGGCCTAGAGAATCTAGGCCTGAGTCGAGCCATGGCCGTCCAACCCCCCAACCCCCGTCTGCCGCCTTTCCTCGCGCTGCGCGCCTTCGAAGCGGCCGCGCGGCACCAGAGCTTTGCACGCGCCGCCGAGGAGTTGTGCGTGACGCCGGCGGCTGTCGCGGCCCAGGTCAAGGTGCTGGAACAATGGCTGGGCGCGCCGCTGTTCGAGCGCCACAGCCAGGGCCTGAGCCTGCGTGCCCAGGCGGCCGCCGCGGTGCCGGCGCTGGCCGCCGCGATGGACCAGCTGGGCCAG
>NZ_JAQOWX010000221.1:0-3440 GCF_028462495.1 Paucibacter sp. XJ19-41 | reverse complement strand
CCGCGCTGCAGCCGCATCACGGCTGGCATCTGAGCCTGCGCCGCGGCGCGCCGGATGGGCTGCAGCCGGCCGAGCTGGCGAGCCTGGCGGTCGCTGGCTTTGTGGCACGCCAGGACTATGAGCTGCTGTTGATCCCGCTGGATGCCGAGCAGACCGGCGACTGGCTGGAGCTGCGCTGGCCGACCGAGAAGGGGCCGGACAGCGGCATCTACCTGCTGCTGATCATCGTGCCTATCGTGCTCTCGACGGCCCTGGCCCTGCTGCTCTGGTCCGGCCTGCTGTGGCGCGATCTGCGCCGGCTGAGGCAGCAGTCGCAGCGCCTGGCCGGTGGCGCGCTGGGCAGCCAGGTGAGCTTGTCGCGCTATTCCGAGCTGCGCGGTCTGGGCGAGCAGTTCAACACCATGAGCCGCGCGATGGCCGCGATGGTGGAGCAGCAGCGCGCGTTGACGCGTGCGGTCTCGCACGAACTGCGCACCCCGGTGGCGCGGCTGCTGTTCGAGCTGCAGCTGCTGCGTCAGGCGAGCGACGCGGCGCAACGCGAGGCCTTGATCGATGCGCTGCATGCCGATGTGGGCGAGCTCGACCGCCTGATCACCGAGTTGCTGAGCCTGGCCCAGCTGGAGCAGCGCGAGCAGCGCCCCGCGCCGAGCCGGCTGCTCGCCGGGCCCTGGTTGCAGGCCCTGCTGGCGCAGAGCGAGCGCGAGGCCGGGCGGCCCGAGCTGCGGTTCGAGCTGGCCTTGCCGCCGCAGGCGACCGAGCTGCTGCTGCACGAGCGCCTGCTCAAGCAGGCGCTGCTGAATCTGCTGCGCAATGCGACGCGGCATGCACGTTCGCAGGTCTGCCTGCGCCTGGAGACCCTGGACCAGGGCTGGCGCCTGAGCGTCGAGGACGACGGGCCAGGCATCCCGGCCGAGGCGCGCGAGCGCGTGCTGCAGCCCTTTGTGCGTCTGGACGAGGCCCGTGACCGCGCCAGCGGCGGCGTTGGCCTGGGGCTGTCGATCGCGCTGCGCGTTGCCCTGTGGCACGAGGGGCGGCTCTGGGTTGACAGCTCGGCCCTGGGCGGGGCGGCGTTGCGCCTGGAATGGCCGCAGCTGCCGGGCCGCTGAGCCGGCCCGCCCGGCAACTGACGGCTACAACTTTCTACAGTTTCACCACAAGCCCTGCCGGACCTGCGGCGGCGCGCTTCCTAGCATGGACGCCAGTGTTCTCCACCGGTTCGCCATGCCTTCTCAAGACCTGACCATCCCCCTGCCAGCCGGCTAGCGCCGCGCGGCCCGCCCGCGCCCTCCCGATCCTTTGCCATCCCGACCCGCTCCAGGCGGCGTCCCGGGAGGGGCTGTCTCACGCCCATTTTTCTTCTACGCGCCGATGTTCTCTTGTCATTCCTCGCTCTCCTTTCGTCATGCCTGCGCGGCCGCTGTCCTGTTTGCGCTGGGCGCCACTGCAGCGCAAGCCGACTCCGCTTACAGCCTGCACCTGGCTCAGGGCAAGACGTATCAACGCCTGACCCTCAACTGGGAAAGCCCCGTGCTGTGGTCGCGGCCGCTGGGCGAAACGGGACGGCTGGAGCTGGCGATGGAGCTGGGCCTGTCGGCCTGGCAGGCCGATGCCGGCCGTGAGCCGCGCCGGCTGGCCCAGTTCAGTGCGGTGCCGCTGTGGCGCTGGTGGCCCAGCCAGGAGGCCCGCTGGTTCGTCGAGGCCGGCGTCGGCCCCAGCCTGCTGAGCGGCAGCCGTTTTGCGGATCGCCGGCTGAGCACGGCCTTCCAGTTTGCCGATCATCTGGGCCTGGGCTATGCGATCGACCGGGACACCCGGCTCGGACTGCGGGTCTCGCACTTCTCCAATGCCAGCATCAAGCGGCCGAACCCGGGCCTGGACATCTACCAGCTGACGCTATGGCGCCGCTTCTGACGCTCAAGGCACCAAGCCGCCCCAGGCCGTGTTGCCGCGCTGCTCCAGCGTGTCCATCTGCATCTCGAAGCTGAAGAAGCGGTTGCGGCCGCGCGACTTGGCCGCGTAGAGCGCGTCGTCGGCGCGGCGCAGCAGGCCTTCCAGGGTCGTGCTCTCGTCGGGCGTGCAGGTGGTGATGCCGCCCGACAGGGTCACATAGGGCGCGACGGCCGAATCCGGATGCGGCATCGCGGTCAGCGCCAAGGTGCGCAGCACCGCGCGCGCAAACGTCATCGCGCCGGAGCGTGGCGTGCCGGGCAGTATCAGTCCGAACTCCTCGCCGCCATAGCGGGCCGCGCAGTCGCGCGGGCGCCGGCAGGTCTCCTGCAGCAGCGCCGCCATGCGCTGCAGGCAGGCGTCGCCCTCGACATGGCCGAGCCGGTCGTTATAGCCCTTGAAATGATCGATATCGCACAGCACCAGGGTCAGCGGCTGCTGGTCGCGCCGGGCGCAGAGGATCTCGTGCTGCAGCCGCATATCGAAAGCGCGGCGGTTCGGCAGCCGGGTCAGCGCGTCCTCGTTGCTGAGCCTGGTCAGCTGCTCATTGGCCAGGCGCAGCTCGTCCGAGAGCTCGATCAGCCGGGTCTGCATGCGGCGCAGGCGCTGCATCGCGCGCAGCTTGGCCTGCAGCACCGTGGTGGACACCGGCTTGACCAGGTAGTCGTCGCCGCCAGACTCGATGCCCTGCCAGAGGTCCTGGTCCTGGTCGCGGCTGGACAGGAAGATGATAGGCGTCCAGCCACCGGCCTCGCTGGCGCGCAGCTGGCTCGCCACCCAGTAGCCGTCATGGCCGGGCATCTCGACGTCCAGCAGCACCAGATCGGGCCGGCTGCTCTGAAACAGCGCCAGCGCACTGTCGCCGGAATCGGCCTCCATCACCCCATGGCCGGCGGCGCTGAGCTGGGCCGTCAGGACCTTGCGCGTCGAGGCCTGGTCGTCGACCACCAGGATTTGCAGCGGAGGCAGAGAGGAGGGCAGCATGGGGCGCCGGACCGGGGGCGTCGAATTGACGCTAGGCCATTATGTTGCCCTCTGTTACAGCTGCCTCAAGGGTTTGTGCGTAGCTTGTTTTCGAAGCGCTTCAGCGGGGGGTGTCGCCGGTCTTCGGTGCCAGGCATTGGGCGTGGGCCTTCCAGCGCGGTTTCGCGCATTGCGTCTGCATGCAGCGGTAGAGCGCGAAGTCGCTGCGTTTGCCGCAACTGCTGCGCGGCGTTTCGGCGGAGCGACGGGTCACCGGGCCGACGGGCTGGCTGGCGGCGCTCACCGGGGGCTGCGCTGACGAGGGCCCGGCGGCGGTGGGTTCGATGGGCAGCGGCTCGGATGGGGTGCCGGCATCGGCGGGCGCCGAGCGCGCCAGCAGTTCCTCGGCCCGGCGCAGGTCGGCCTCGATGCGGGCGCGTCGGGCCGCTGTGGCGTCGGTGCCGGTATCTGCATCGGTGCTGCGGGCCGCGCCGCTGGCCGCCGCGTCGATGAACGCCGGCAGGGCGGCC
>NZ_JAQOWX010000220.1:0-3462 GCF_028462495.1 Paucibacter sp. XJ19-41 | reverse complement strand
CGGCGCGCTCGGGGCCGCGCAGCGGGGCCACCTCTTGCCGCAAGACCTGGACCTCGTAGCGCTGGCCCAGCGCCGCCAGGCGGCGACTCAAGGAGCCCGGCGCGCGCAGCCAGTCGCGCAGGCCGCTGCGGCTTGCAATCCCCATCGCGGCAGACTCAGCGCCCGAACTCTTCGCCCAGCTCGCGGGCACGCTGCTCGGCGGCGCGCACCGCGCGCACGATGGCGGCGTCGACCCCGTCGGCCTGCAGGCTGCTGATCGCCGCATGGGTGGTGCCGCCCTTGGAGGTGACCTTCTCGCGCAGCAGGGTCGGCGAATCGCTCGATTGCAGGCCCAGCGCCGCCGCGCCGCCACAGGTGGCCAGCGCCAGCTGCCGGCCCTGCTCGGCCGACAAGCCCATCTGCTGGGCGGCCGCCATCATCGCCTCGACGATGAAGAAGAAATAGGCCGGGCCCGAGCCCGACAGCGCGGTCACCGCATCGAGCTGCGCCTCCTCGTCCACCCACAGCGTCGCGCCGGTGGGGGCCAGGACTTGCTCGACCAGGGCGCGGTCGGCGGCCGACACGGCGGCGCGCGCAAACAGGCCGGCAATGCCCTGGCCGATCAGGGCCGGGGTATTGGGCATCGCGCGCGCCACCCGCTCGCTGCCGGTGGCGGCGGCGAGCGCATCGCTGCGGATGCCGGCCATCACCGAAAGCTGCAGGGCCTGGCCCAGCAGGCCGGCACAGGGCGCGGCGGCCTCGGCGAAGAGCTGGGGCTTGACGGCCCAGACCACCAGGCCGGCGCCGGCCAGGCTGGCATCGGGGGCCGCCAGCGCATGCAGGCCGAAGTCGCTTGCCAGCTTGGCACGCTGCGCCTCGAAGGGCTCGACAACGATCAGCGACTGCGCTGCCCGGCCGGACCGCAACAGGCCGCCGATGATGGCGCTGGCCATATTGCCGCCGCCGATGAATGCAATGGAGGTGCTCATGGGGCGCAAGTGTAGAGCCCGGCTCATCGACCCGTCCCGTGCACCAGTTGGGTGCGGGCCTTGCCCCCGAATAGGGTGGGCGCACCGCCGCCGGCAAAAAAAGCGCCCGGGGCGTGAGCCCCGGGCCTGAATCCATCCAGGCGGATGGAGGAGACAAACGAACGTACTTTCACTAAAGCAGCTTCCGTGCCAGCTCGCCACCGCCGCAGCCGCTAGCATCCGGTCCAGTCATGAACGAACGCCTGTTTCTGCGGCTTGACGGCGACGAGCTGCACGGGCCCGAGGCCCGCATGCCACCCGGCACGCTGCGCGCCTGTCCGGTGGCGGCGCCGCTGCGCCCCTATGTGTCGCACATCCTGGCCTACCGCGAGACCATCCCGGCCGGCTCCGAGATCCTGGAGCGGGTGCTGCCAGACGGCGCACTGCGCCTGATCGTCGAGTTCGGCGATGCGCCGACCGTCCGGGTGCTGGGTGCTTCGGCAGCGCCGGTACTGCTGCACTTGCAAGGTCGCCTGGAGGGCCTGTCGCTGACCCTGCGACCGGGTGCCGCAGCGGCCTTGCTGGGGCTGCCGGCCGGCGAGCTGACGGGTCAGGTCTTGCCACTGGACAGCCTGTGGCGGGGTGCCGGGGCCGCGCTGAACGAGCGTCTCTCCGCCGTCTGCGGCGACGCGGCCCGTCTGACCATGCTGCAGGCCTTTTTGCAACAGCGCCTGCCTGGCCCGACGATCAACGGCCGGCCGGCGGTGAGGCAGGCGCTGCAGCTGATTGGCAGCTCCGAGGGACGCCGGCCGCTGCGCGAGATCGCGGCGGCGCTCGGTGTCGGCGAGCGCCGGCTGCAGCAGCTGTTCCAACTCGAGGTGGGTCTGTCGCCGCGCGCCTGGAGCCGGCTGGCCCGGCTGCAGGCTTGCCTGCGCCGGCTGCGGCTGCAGGGCGCAACGCCGGGCTGGGCCGATCTGGCCCTGGACAGCGGCTTCTACGACCAGGCCCATCTGGCCAAGGAGTTCCGCGCGCTGTGCGGCCTCAGCCCCACCGAGTTCCTGGCCCGCGCGACTTCGGGTTCTTCCAATACAGGGCCCTGAGCCGGCGCTACCGTGTGGCTTTGACATCAGCAAGGACAAGCCATGCAGGACTCTCCCACACCGCGACCGCTGNCCGAGTTCCTGGCCCGCGCGACTTCGGGTTCTTCCAATACAGGGCCCTGAGCCGGCGCTACCGTGTGGCTTTGACATCAGCAAGGACAAGCCATGCAGGACTCTCCCACACCGCGACCGCTGCGCGGCCGCGTCGCCGTGGTCACCGGCGCCAGCCGCGGCGCCGGGCGCGGCATCGCGCTGGAACTGGGCGCGGCCGGCGCCACCGTTTATGTGACCGGGCGCAGCACCCGCGAGCAGCCAGCCGACGGCTACGGCCAGATCCTGGCGCTGTCCGGGCTGGAGCGCCCGCCCGGCACGATAGACGACTGCGCCGAGGACCTGACCCGGCTGGGCGGGCACGGTATCGCCCTGCGTTGCGACCACACCCAGGACGAGCAGGTGGCCGCGCTGTTCGCGCGGGTCTGGCGCGAGCAGGGCCGGCTCGATCTGCTGGTCAACAATGCCTGGGGCGGCCACGAGTGCTTCGACGGCGTCTTCGAAGCGCCGTTCTGGCAGCATCCGCTGGCTCAATGGGACGCGATGATGGACCGTGGCGTGCGCAACCATCTGCTGGCCGGCCGCCATGCGGCGCCGCTGCTGGTGGAACAGGGCCACGGCCTGATCGTCGGCACCACCTTCTGGGACCGCGACCGCTATCTGCGCGGCAATCTGTTCTACGACCTAGCCAAGGCCGCGATCAGCCGGCTGGCCTTCGGCATGGCCGAGGAGCTGCGGCCGCATGGCGTCGCCTCGCTGGCGCTGTCGCCGGGCTGGATGCGGACCGAGTTCGTGCTCAGCGGGCACCGGACCGACGAGGCGCACTGGCAGGACAGCCCGGCGCTGGCCCGCACCGAGTCGCCGCGCTATCTGGGCCGCGCGGTGGCCGCGCTCGCGGCCGACCCGCAGGTGCTGGCGCGCAGCGGGAGGGTGCTGCGGGTCGCCGATCTGGCACGCGAGTACGGTTTCAGCGATATCGATGGCCGCCAGGTGGAGGCCTTCGAGCTGCCGGAGCGCTGAATCAATAGCTGACGCTGAAACTCTGCCCGCGCGCCGAGAAGATCGCGCGCTTGAGCTGGATCTGTTCGAGCACCAGACCCTCGGCGATCTTGTCGCCCTCGCGGAACAGCTGGCCGTTGACGATCAGCATGCGCTGGGCGGGCGCGTCGGAGTACATCGCGCCGCTGGTCGCCAGCGGCGGCAGGCTGCGACGGAAGGCCTCGGGCAGCTCGACCAGTGCGGGCACCGCGCGTTCGGTGGCGGCAGGCGGGGTGATCGGGGCGCTGGCCATGACGGGCGGGGCTGGGCTGGGTCGGGTCTCGACCGGCGTCTCGATGATCAACGGGGCCGGCTCCAGCCGCTTC
>NZ_JAQOWX010000022.1:0-59745 GCF_028462495.1 Paucibacter sp. XJ19-41 | reverse complement strand
GGCCGCCGAACGGCCCAGGGCTGCTGGCAGGGCTGGGCTCGGCACTCGGCAAGCTCAGCAGCGCGGCCCAGGCAGCGGCACCGGCCGAGCCGCCGGCCGCCGCGCGCCAGATCGACATCCGCGCCGGCGACACCCGCTATCAGGGCTTGTTCGTGCGCGAGGAGGGTCAGGTCGTCAGCGGCAATGGCCGGGTCGAATGGGCCAACGGCGACGTCTATATCGGCGAGCTGCTGCGTGGCCAGCGCCATGGCCAGGGCGAGCTGATCTGGGCCAGCGGCCAGCGCTATCAGGGCCAGTGGGTGGCCGACAAGGCGACCGGCCACGGCCAGATGCGCTTCGCCAACGGTGACAAATTCGAGGGCAGTGTCGTCAACGGCGTGCCCGAGGGCGAGGGCCGCATGGACTACGCCAGCGGCGACAGCTACCAGGGCCAGATCAGCGCCAGCGTGCCGCACGGGCGTGGCAGCTACCGCTGGGCCAATGGCCAGGTCTATGAAGGCGACTGGGTGCGCGACAAGCCCCATGGCCGCGGCACGCTGCGCTTCGCCAACGGCAACCGCTACGAGGGCGATCTCGCCGACGGCCAGCCGCATGGCCAGGGACGCAGGCGCTTGGCCGGCGGCGACGACTACCAGGGCGGCTTCGAGCGCGGCGCCAGCCACGGCCAGGGTGTCTATGTCTGGGCCTCCGGCGACAAGTACGTCGGCCAATGGCGCAGCGGCGCCAAGCATGGCCAGGGCCTGTTCAGCTGGGCCAATGGCGACCGCTGGGAGGGCGAGTTCAATAACGATGAGCAGACCGACCACGGCACACTCAAGCGCAAGGAGTGAGTCAAGCCCGTGCCGAGCAGGCATGATGCAGTTTTGCGCCGCCGCACCGCCGCCATGCCTGCCTTGATCGAACTCAGCCCGCCCGACATCAGCGTCTATCGCCACAGCGCCAGCGGTGTCGACCATGTCCATGTGCTGGACTCCGGCCACGCCGGGCCCACCGTGATGATCCAGGCCCTGACCCATGGCAACGAGCTGTGCGGCGCGATCGCGCTGGACTGGCTGTTCCAGCAAGACCTGGCCCCACGAGCCGGCAAGCTGATCCTGAGCTTTGCCAATGTCGAGGCCTACCGGCGTTTCGACCCGGCCGATCCGAATGCCTCGCGCTGCGTCGACGAAGACCGGAACCGCGTGTGGGCCGACGCCCCGCTGGACGGCCCGCGCGACTCGCTGGAGCTGCGCCGTGCGCGTGCGCTGCGGCCCTTTGTCGACGCCGCCGATCTGCTGCTGGACATCCATTCGATGCAGGATGCCTGCCGCCCGCTGATGGTCTGCGGCCTGCTCGACAAGGGTGCGGCCTTTGCGCGCCAGCTGGGCATGCCCGGCGATCTGCTGATCGACACCGGCCATCCCTCGGGCCTGCGCATGCGCGACCGCGGCGGCTTCGGCGACCCGGCCAGTGCGAAGAATGCCCTGCTGATCGAATGCGGCCAGCACTGGGAAGCCGCCTCGGCGGCGGTGGCCATCGACAGCGTCGTGCGCTTCCTGCGCCTGACCGGCATCGTCGACGCCGCCTGGGCCGAGCCGCGTCTGCGCCTGCCGCTGCCCGAGCGCCAGCACCTGATACGCGTCAACGAAGCGATCACCGCACTGAGCGGCGACTTCCATTTCCTGTTCCCGGTGCGCGGGCTCGACGTGATCCCGAAAGCCGGCACCGCATTCGCGCAGGACGGCGACACGGTCTTCAAGACCGCCTACGACAACACCGTGCTGGTGATGCCGACGCAAAAGCACGGCAAGCCGGGCAATACGATGGTGAGGCTGGGGCGCTTCGAGGATTGAGGGCCGGCTTCGGCCTACCCCCTATCGAACTTGAACACCGCCATGCTGGCCAGCAGATTCGGCCGGCTGCGCACCGCGCGGCCTTGCTGGATGCCGAAGCTGTCGAGGATGCGCAGGCGGTTCTTGCGTGCCAGCACCTCGAAGTCGGCATAGGTACCGACGCGAATATTGGGCGTGTCGTACCACTCGTAGGGCAGCACCTTGGTCACCGGCATGCGGCCGAACAGCACTTGCAGGCGGTTCGGCCAATGCGCGAAGTTCGGGAAGCTGACGATGCCGATGCGGCCCACCCGCGCGGTCTCGCGCAGCATCAGCTCGGTATTGCGCAGATGCTGCAGGGTCTCCAGCTGCAGCACCACATCGAAGCTCTGGTCCTCGAAGATCGACAGCCCCTCTTCCAGGTTCAGCTGGATCGCGTTGACGCCGCGCTTGACGCACTCCAGCAGATTGGCGTCATCGAGTTCGACGCCATAGCCGGTACAGCCGCGCGTCTTCTGCAGATGCGCCAACAGCTCGCCGGTGCCGCAGCCCAGGTCCAGCACCCGCGAGCCCTCGGGCACCAGGGCCGCAATCTGTTCCATCACCCCTTGCGCGCTCATTGCAGCTCTCCCGCGATGCGCTGGAAATAGGCTTTCAACACCCCGTGATAACGCGGATCCTCCAGCAGAAAGGCATCGTGCCCATGCGGCGCATCAATCTCGGCGTAGGACACATCGAGCTTGTTGTCCAGCAGCGCCTTGACGATCTCCCGCGAGCGGGCCGGCGCGAAGCGCCAGTCGGTCGTGAAGCTGGCCAGCAGGTATTTGCAGCGCGCGCTGGCACAGGTGCGGCTCAGGTCGCCGCCGTGCTCGCGCGCCGGGTCCTAGTAGTCGAGCGCGCGGGTGATCAGCAGAGAGGTGTTGGCGTCGAAATACTCGCTGAACTTGTCGCCCTGGTAGCGCCGATAGCTCTCGATCTGGAACTCGATATCCTGGGTCGAATAGCCCAGCTCGGCGGCGCGCATCTGGCGACCGAACTTCTGCTCCATCACATCGTCGCTCAGATAGGTGATGTGGCCGATCATGCGCGCCACCCGCAGGCCGCGCTTGGGCAGGACGCCATGCTGGTAGAAATGCCCGGCGTGGAAATCGGGGTCGGTGATGATGGCGCGGCGCGCCACCTCGTTGAAGGCGATGTTCTGTGCCGACAGGCTGGGCGCGGTGGCAATCGCGATGCAGTGGCGCAGGCGCTCCGGGTAGCGCAGCGACCAGTCCAGCGCCTGCATGCCGCCGAGCGATCCGCCCAGCACGGCGGCCAGCTGCGTGATGCCCAGCTGGTCCAGCACGCGGGCCTGGGCATCGACCCAGTCCTGTACCGTGACGACCGGGAAGTCGGCGCCGTAGACGCGGCCGGTGGCCGGGTTGCCATGCATGGGCCCGGTCGAGCCGAAGCAGGAGCCGAGGTTGTTGATGCCGATGACGAAGAAGCGCTCGGTGTCCAGCGGCTTGCCCGGGCCGATCAGGTTGTCCCACCAGCCCTCGCTCTTGTCCTGGCCGGCATAGCTGCCGGCCACATGGTGGCTGGCGTTCAGCGCATGGCAGACCAGCACCGCATTGCTCTTGTCGGCATTGAGCCGCCCATAGGTCTCGTAGACCAGTTCATAGTCGCGCAACTCGGCGCCGCTGCGCAGCGGCAGCGGCTGGGCAAACGACAGCCGCTGCGCCTCGACCAGACCGACACTTCCCATCAGAACTCTCCAAAAAACAAAACCGGCGCCGCTAGCTGTGACGGACGCCGGTGGTCTGGAGCGCCCTGTTTAGCTGCATTTGTAGAGCGCCCGCAATCCGGAACAAATCGGCGCTATCGCTGCGAAGTATAAATAATGCGCCGGGCAGCTCAAGTGGCGTCGAGATGAAACTGCGATACCGCCGCGCCCAGGCGCTGCGACTGCTCGCGCAGGCTCTCGGCGGCGGCGGCCGACTGCTCGACCAGCGCGGCGTTCTGTTGCGTCATCTGATCGAGCTGGTTGACGGCCTGGTTGACCTGGCCGATGCGCTGGCTCTGGTCCGAGGTGCCGGCAGCGATCTCGCCGATGATGTCGCTGACCCGCTGCACCGACGCGACGATCTCACCCATGGTCTTGCCGGCGTCCTGCACCAGCTGCGAGCCGGCATCGACCTGGTCGACACTGGCGCCGATCAGCTGCTTGATCTCGCGGGCCGCCTCGGCACTGCGCTGGGCCAGGCTGCGCACCTCGCCGGCCACCACCGCGAAGCCGCGGCCCTGCTCGCCGGCGCGTGCCGCCTCGACCGCCGCATTCAGCGCCAGGATATTGGTCTGGAAGGCGATGCCATCGATCACGCCGATGATGTCGCCGATGCGGCGCGAGCTCTGGTTGATGCGGTCCATCGTCGAGACCACCTCGGACACCACGGTGCCGCCGCGCTGCGCGACCTCGGCGGCCGAGGTCGCGAGCTGCTTGGCCGTCATCGCCGCATCGGCGCTCTGGCGCACGCCACCGGTCAGCTGCTCCATCGAGCTGGCGGTGCTCTGCAGATTCGAGGCCGCCTGCTCGGTGCGCTCGCTGAGGTCCTGGTTGCCGGCCGCCACCTCGACGCTGGCGCTCTCGATGTGCTGGGTGGACTCGCGCACCTGGCCCACCAGGCGGCGCAGCGAGTCCTGCATGCTGTTGAGCGAGCCGAGCAGCTCGGCCGCCTCGTCGCGGCCCTCGACCCGGATCTGCCGGTACAGATCGCCCGCCGCGATCGCCTGCGCCACCGTGCGGGCATAGCTGATCGGGCTGGTGATGGTGCGCGAGTTCAGCAGGGTCAGCGGCACCACCAGCAGCACCACGACCGCCAGCACGCCCAGGAACACATAGCTGATCTTCAGCATCGCCGCGTTGAACTCGACCTGGGTGTCCTGCGCCTCCTGCTCGATGATGGCGGCGATCTTGCTGACCCGCTCCTCGACGCCGCTCATATGCGTCTTGGCCCGGCCCATCATGCGGTCGGCCACCTTGGCGGTGTCGAAGCCGCCGTCCTGGATCTGGGCCAGCACCGGCTGCGAGGCCTTGTTGTACTCGGCCATCAGCGCGCTCGCCTCGCGCGCCAGCGCGTTGTCCGCGTCGTCCTCGCCCTGCTGCAGCGCGGCCAGGCCGGCACTGGTGCGCTTGATCGCCGCCTCCCAGCTCTCGCGCGCCTTCAGCACCGCGACGCCGTCCTCGTAATTGATCACCATCTCCTTTTCCAGCAGGCGCACATCGGCCAGCGCGCTGCGGATCTGGGAGAGCTGGGTCAATTCCTGGACCGCATGCTCCATGAAGTCGGCGTTCAGCGACTTGAGCCGCTGTCCGCCCAGCAAGCCGGTGAGTCCCACCAGGGCAAACATGCCGAGCACCATCGCGATGGCCCCCAGCATGCGCGTGCGGATCGTGAAGCTCCGCATCCAGACCGTCAGATCCATCATGTCTGCTCCTCCGAACAATGCCGTCGCTGCCCCGGCGCTGTACCGGCCGGTCGTTGTTTATCGGCCGATCAGCAGCTGCGCTTGAATCCTATCGATCTCAGGGCACCGTGCACAGGCAATGGACGACGGCCGCGAACGGCCGGCCCTGCGTGCCCAGCGTCGCCAGCCAGGCCAATTCGCCCGCCGCCGCCTGGGCCGGCAGCGCCAACCCGCCCAGCTGGGCGCGCACGGCGCCGGCCACCTGTTCGCCGACGACCTCACCCAGCCCATCCAGCAGCCGCTCGATGCGGCCGCGCTCGCGCTCCACATAGCTCAGCCGCGGCTCGCCCTCCAGCTTGGCCAGCGCGGCGGCGGCCTTGACGGCGTCGCCATAGCTGCCGAGCTGGTCGATCAGGCCGCGCTCCAGCGCCTGGGCGCCGGTCCAGACCCGGCCCTGGGCCACCGCATCGATTTCGGCCACCGGCTTCTTGCGCGCGGCGGCGGCCTTGCCGGTGAAGTCGTCGTAGATGTGCTGGATGGCCGATTGCACCGCGGTGCGCATGCGCGGGTCGAGCGGGCGGCGCGGGTCATAGCCGCCGCCGGCCAGCCAGGTCGTCGTGTGGCCGCCGGTGTGGATGGACAGCTTGTCCAGCAGCTTGTCGGCCGTCGGCAGCATGCCGAACACGCCGATCGAGCCGGTCACGGTGCTGGCGTCGGCGATCACGCGGTCGGCCGCCATCGAGATCCAGTAGCCGCCCGAGGCCGCCACATCACCCATCGACACCACCACCGGCTTGCCGGCTTGCCGTGTCAGCTCCAGCTCGCGGCGCACGATCTCGGAGGCCACCGCGCTGCCGCCAGGCGAGTTGACGCGCAGCACCAGGGCCTTGATGTCCTCGTTCTCGCGCGCCTGGCGGATCAGCTGGGCGGTCGAGTCGCCGCCGACCTTGCCGGGGCCGGCCTCGCCGTCGACGATCTCGCCCTCGGCCACGACGACACCGATCACCGCGCCCTCGGTCCTGGGCTTCAGCATGGCCTGATAGGCGGCCAGCGAGATCTGGCGGAAGCTTTTGGCCTTCTCGTCGGGCGCGCCGCGCTCGATCAGCATCGCGCGGATCTGGTCGCGGGTCTTCAGGCCGTCGACCAGGCGCTCCTTGAGCGCCAGCTGGGCCGTGTCACCCTTGACCGCCTGCAGGCGCTGCGGCAGCTCCTCGAGGCCCCGCGCCACCGCCCCCTTGTCGAGCTTGCGGGCCGTCTCGACGGAAGTGGTGTAGCGGGCCCACAGATCACCGTACAGATAGGCGTCGGACTCCAAGGTCGCCGGCGACGGCGCGTTGGCGAAGTAAGGCTCGCCGAAGTTCTTGTAGGTGCCGACCCGTATCACATTGGGCTCGATGCCGACGCGCTCCAGCGCGTCCTTGTAGTAGTTGCGATAGCGGCCGAAGCCCTCCATCATCGCCATGCCCATCGGGTGCATATAGACCTCGTCGGCACGCGCCGCGAGAAAGTAGCTGCGCTGGTCGTAGCCACCGGCATAGGCCAGCACCGGCTTCTTGCTGTCCTTCTTGAAACGCTCCAGCGCCGCCGCCACCTCGCGCAGCCCGGCCTGGCCGCCGCCGCCAAAGTCGTCCAGCGCCAGCAGCACCGTCGAGATCTTCGGATCGGTGGCCGCCGCCTCCAGCACCTGCAACACATCGCGCAGCCGGGTCTGGGCCTGCGGCGACTGGCCCTGCAGCTGGGCCATCGCCTGGTCGCGCGCCGAGCCCGAATACTGCTCGACCAGCCGACCCTTCAGGTCCAGCACCAGCGTGGTCTTGTCCTCCAGCGGCTTCGGCCCGCGGGTCGCGAGCGCGACGATCAGGCCGACCAAGAGGGCCAGCAACAGCAGATTCAGCAAGGCCCGCCGGCTGGCGTCGAGCAGCCACCAGAGCTTGGAGAAGAACCAGCCCAGCGGGCGGAGGATGGACATCATGTGGTGGGATCCCTGGTTGCGGGCATGGCCCGGTCGAATTGATTGTAGGCAGGGTGGTCAAAGCCGCCCTGCTCGCGCGATCAGCCGGCACGACAGCGCTTAGCATGCCAGGATTGGCGACTGCAAAGGCTCCCCCATGCCCGCTTGGCTGCTCCGACTCGATCACCATTTCCCGATCCGCTACAGCGCCTGGCTGCTGTGCATCATCGCCACGCTGATCAGCGCGATCGCCTGGGTGCTGGACGGCGTCGACGGACTGGCCGTCGTGATCTTCGGCTCGCTGAGCCTGGTGGGGCTGGCCGATGTACGCCAGACCAAGCGCTCGCTGCTGCGCAACTATCCGGTGATCGGCCATCTGCGCTTCATGCTGGAATTCATCCGCCCCGAAATCCGCCAGTACTTTCTGGAGGCCGACAACGAGGCCGCGCCGTTCTCGCGCCAGCAGCGCTCGCTGGTCTATCAGCGCGCCAAGGGCGAGCCCGACAAGCGCCCCTTCGGCACCCAGCTGGAGGTCGGCGCACTGGGCTATGAATGGATCAACCATTCGCTGCAACCCACCCAGCTGCCCAGCCACGACTTCCGCGTGCTGATCGGTGCCGACCGCGCCCAGCCCTACGAAGCCAGCGTCTTCAACATCTCGGCGATGAGCTTCGGCGCGCTCAGCGCCAATGCCATCCTGGCCTTGAACGCCGGCGCCCGACGCGGCGGCTTCGCCCACGACACCGGCGAGGGCTCGATCAGCGTGCACCACCGCCAGCACGGCGGCGACCTGATCTGGGAAATCGGCTCCGGCTACTTCGGCTGCCGCAACGAGGACGGCAGCTTCAACGCCGAGCGCTTCGAGCTCAATGCCCGCGACCCGCAGGTCAAACTGATCGAGCTCAAGCTCAGCCAGGGCGCCAAGCCCGGTCATGGTGGCGTGCTGCCCGGCCCCAAGGTGACCGCCGAGATCGCCGCCGCCCGAGGCGTCAATATCGGCGAGGACTGCATCTCGCCGGCCTCGCACAGCGCCTTCGGCACGCCGCTGGAGATGCTGCATTTCATCGAACGGCTGCGCCAGCTC
This sequence comes from Paucibacter sp. XJ19-41, assembly GCF_028462495.1. Lineage (NCBI taxonomy): Bacteria > Pseudomonadati > Pseudomonadota > Betaproteobacteria > Burkholderiales > Sphaerotilaceae > Roseateles > Paucibacter sp. XJ19-41. The sequence continues at coordinate 51,452 of NZ_JAQOWX010000022.1, read as the reverse complement.
AGCGGCGGCAAGCCGACCGGCTTCAAGCTCTGCATCGGCCATCCCTGGGAGTGGTTCGCGATCGCCAAGGCCATGCTGGAGAGCGGCATCGTGCCGGACTTCATCGTCGTCGACGGTGCCGAGGGCGGCACCGGCGCCGCGCCGCTGGAGTTCACCGACCATGTCGGCGCGCCGCTGCAGGAGGGTCTGCTGCTGGTGCACAACACGCTGGTCGGCCTGAATCTGCGTGACAAGATCAGGATAGGCTGCGCCGGCAAGGTCATCAGCGCCTTCGACATCGCGCGCATGATGGCGCTGGGCGCCGACTGGTGCAATTCGGCGCGCGGCTTCATGTTCGCCTTGGGCTGCATCCAGGCCCAGACCTGCCACACCGGCCACTGCCCCACCGGCGTCACGACCCAGGACCCGCAGCGCCAGCAGGCCCTGATCGTGCCCGACAAGGCCGAGCGCGTGTTCCGCTTCCACCAGCTGACCCTGGAAGCCCTGCGCGAGCTGGTACAAGCCGCCGGCCTGCACCATCCCAGCGAGATCTGCGCCGCCCACATCGTCCACCGCATCAACAAGCACGAAGTCCGGCTGCTCGCCAATCTGCTGCCCTTCATCAAGCCCGGCAGCCTGCTGGCCGGCGACCTGCCCGGCAATGTATTCAAGATCTACTGGCCGCTGGCCAGCGCGCACAGCTTTGCGGCGCAGGGGGCGGTGGGGCCGGCGAGTTGAGGGTATGCGGCACTGAGCCTTGAAGGAGACAGGGAGTGCTCGCCGCGTAATTGCACATTACAGGGGACCCCGGCAGCTAGAAAGGGGCATATTGACCGGAGGACAAGATCGGACTCGAGCACAGGTCCGGACAGCGGGCAAGGAGGCGCTAATCCGGTAAATCCCCGCACAAACCCCTATATCGAGTCGCGTAGCCGACACAAAAAATCTGAAGGACTGACGATAGACTAATTCGGTAACGACACAACTAGGGGGCTTACCATGATTGAACGCTGCAATGCCTTTTGTTGCCAGAAGGCAGCACGCCGCAGTACTAAACAGGTAAAAAAGCAGATCCTTGAGGTCTTGTCTTTGGCCGGAGTCCAGACGAACAGCAAACTCGCCTTCATTGCGCCCGGCTGGGCGGATCAGGTAGTGAAGGTCTGCATCGTCTATGGATCGAGTCAGTACAAGGGTGTAGCGCTTTACTTGGTAGGACTTTGCCAGCAGGTCAACTCGCTCACCGAAGCTCAGAAAAGGCTAATTGAGTCCGACCCATCTCCGTTAAGTGACGAGGGGGTAATGACTCAAGTAGAAAATGGTCGTAGGGCTTGTGGATCGTGGAGCAACAGCCCTCAGCGGGATCTACTTGCAGCCTAATAAAGCAACAGCAGGGCTGCTCCCATGCCAATGCTCGAGCAAGATAACGGAACGAAATGGGCCATTGGGCTCGCAGCGGCTGCCATAATTTTCGTCGTTCTTGCTTGGATAACATACCCACTCCTTCTGTCCTTTGCATTCTCAACAAGAGATGTCACGAATGCAGCAAAACTAGCACAATTCGGTGACTCATTTGGAGCCTTAAATGCGCTGTTCTCCGGCCTGGCAGTATTCGGGGTTTCTCTCTCATTAATCCTTCAAGGCAGAGAGATTGCGTCCAATCGCCGCGAACTTCGGCGGCAGCGCGACCTTCTTGCTCTTCAGCAGTTTGAAGGAACACTTTTTAATCTCCTCAATCTTCACTCGTCCTCGACCAACTCACTCGAGCTCCAACCAAGATTGGGGCAAATCATCAGAGGAAAAGGCGTCTTTCAGCACCTGTATGAAGGACTCGTGGGAGGTAAGTATCTCATCGAGATAGGTGAAGACCACGCGGCAAATCTCTCTAACGCGCAAACTTACTTACTACTTTTTGCATCCAATTCTGGCATCCTCCGTCAGCACATTGAAGCTTTGAGGCAAATTTGCCGCTTTGTCAACCGATCTGCTCCAAGGTCTACTCACGAGTACGGCGGCTATATTCGCTCCTCCATTAGTCCACACGAAGCAGTCTTACTCCTGTTGCACTGCTTGGCGCACCCAAACGACAAGGAATTGAGCGACCATGTCTGCGCTTTTGGGTTGCTAGAGAATATTCAAGATCCAAGCCTGCTAGAGAATGAGGAAATTCGCTCATTCCCGGCCCAAGCGTTTGGCACCAATGAGGTCTATGCACGGGCAGCAGAAGGTTCGGTCTAATGGCTGGGAGATGTTATTACGGGTGACGGTGGATGCAAACTCACTCCGTGAAATCTGATCTGGTGAAGGGAGTTGAGCCGTCGCCCAGCGTAAATGCACCTAGGACCAACTGGTCAACGAACGGGAACAACGGCTAGCTGTTGGCAATGTGGCGGCACAGCCTGCACCATCAAGAGGCAGCCAGCTCGCCGCTCAGCTCGGGGTGGTTGACGATAAGCCGCATCAGACAGGCGACGGCGCCAGGTGGCGCGAAGCGGCCTTGCTCCCAGTCACGCAAGGTCGCTACCGGTGTGTCGATGCGTTCAGCGAAGGCGGCCTGGGTCAAGCCCGACTTCTCCCGCGCTTGACGCACGAGGATCTGCTCGGGCGTGGTGACACGCCCCTCGCCCGCCTGCGCTTCCTTCAGCGCCTGACGCAGATCGGGCAACGCCTCGCCGGCATCGGCCTCAATGGCTCGCGCCACCACATCAACGCCAATCTTCCCGCTCATATCACACCCATTCTTGATTTCGACAGGGCTCATGCCTAGCAAATAGTACGGGAATACCGCACTCAAACAGTGAACCNCGCTCATATCACACCCATTCTTGATTTCGACAGGGCTCATGCCTAGCAAATAGTACGGGAATACCGCACTCAAACAGTGAACCCCCGCCAGCACAGGAATTCGCACTTACCCTATCCTCCAATCCTGCCGTCCACCCTGCCGTTGCCGCAATGACCCTGCCCATCCCCTCCTGGCGCCGCCTGCTGCTTGGCGCGCTCGCTGCGCTGGCCCTGCTGGGCGGTTGTGCCACGCTGGACGAGAAGCAGCGCGAGTGGATCTTCAAGCCCAGCGACCGGACCTGGTCCGGCGGGCTGGCGGCGGCCCAGGGCATGGATGAGGTGTGGATAGCCTTCGACTCCAAGCTCAGCGGTGCGCCGGTCAAGCTGCACGGCCTGTGGATACCGGCCGAGCGTGCCGATGCGCCGGTGCTGCTTTATCTGCATGGCGCGCGCTGGGATGTGCGCGGCAGCGCCAACCGCATGCGCCGCATGCAGGAGCTGGGTTTCTCGGTGCTGGGTATCGACTACCGTGGCTTCGGCCAGAGCAGCAAGGTACTGCCCTCCGAGGCCATGGCCTACGAGGATGCGCGAGCCGCCTGGGACTGGCTGGCGACGCAGCATCCGCGCTCGCCGCGCTATATTTTCGGCCATTCGCTGGGTGGCGCCATCGCGGTGAACCTGGCCAGCGAGGTGCAGACCGCAGCGGCCGGCCTGATCGTCGAGGGCAGCTTCACCTCGATCCCCGAGGTGGCCAGCAGCTACAAATGGGGTTGGTTGCCGGTGGGCCCGTTGATCACCCAGCGCTTCGAGGCCGGCGAGCGCATCGCCGGGCTCAAGGTGCCGGTGCTGATCGTGCACGGCAGCGCCGACCGGGTCATCAAGCCCGAACTCGGCCGGGCGCTGTTTGAGCGCGCGCCCGAGCCCAAGCGCTTTGTGCTGGTCGAGGGCGGCTCGCACCACAACACCAATGCGGTGGGCCAGGGGCTTTACCGCGAGGCGCTGGCCGAGCTGTTCGGCCACCGCGCTCAGTAAGAAGCTGTGCGCCAGCGCTGCTGCTGCAGCAAGGGGCTGACCCGGTAACGCTCGCTGCGATAGGCGATGAACAGCCCGTCCAGCAGGGTCGCCACCATGGGCGCGCCCAGCAGGGCCAGCCATTCGAAAGGCCCGGCCGGGTAATTGACGCCCAGCTTCATCGCCAGGTCGGCGCCCTGCTCGTCGCAGACGCCCTGCCACACCGCATCGGCCCCCTCGTTGACCAGCATGGCCACGGTGCGCGCGACGGCAAGACCCGGCACATCGCGCAGCACCAGGGGCTGCCAGCCCAGGCGACGCCACAGCGCCGCCACCTGGGCCTGCGCGGCCTCGCTGGCCTGCGGCGCAAAGGCCAGCGCCAGGGCGTCGGCGCGGTCCGGTGCCACCGGCCAGTCCATCACGCCCAGCTCCGGATGCTTGCGCTGGTGCGCCAGCTCGGCCGCGCTATGGCCCATGGTCAGGTGCAACTGCAGCTCGCCGAGTTGCAGGCCGGCCCAGTCGGCCGACTCGCCGCGGCTGAAGCTCAGGCCCTTGTGCGCCAGCCAGTCGGCCAGGCGCTCGACCAGCGCACCGCGCCCGACCACGCTGATCGGAGGCAGCTCCACAGGCTCACCGGCCGCATCGACCGGCGCCGCCGGCACGCCCTCGTAAAAGCCCTTGCCGACCTTGCGGCCCAGCCGGCCGCCGTCGACCAGGGCCTTCTGCACCAGCGAGGGCATATAGCGCTTGTCGCCGAAGTTGGCGTCATAGACCGACTGGGTCACCAAATAGTTGGTGTCGTGGCCGATCAGGTCCATCAGTTCGCAAGGCCCCATGCGGAAACCCGCGCCGCGCAGCGCGCGGTCCAGCTCGGCCGGCGTGCCGGCCTGCTCCAGCAGCAGGGCCAGCGTCTCGGCGTAATAGGGCCGGGCGATGCGGTTGACGATGAAGCCGGGCGTGGACTTCGCATGCACCGGCGTCTTGCCCCAGCGCTTGGCCAGCTCGTAGATCACCTGCGCCACGCCGGGCTCGGTTTCGGCGCCCCAGACCACCTCGACCAGCTTCATCAGCGGCACCGGGTTGAAGAAATGCATGCCCACCAGGCGGGCCGGGTTCTTCATGCCATTGGCCAGCGCAGTGACGCTGATCGACGAGGTGTTGGTCGCAATAATGGCGCCCGGCGCCAGCAGCGCATCGAGCTCGCGCAGCAGGGCCTGCTTGGGCTCCAGCTTCTCGACGATGACCTCGATCACCAGCGCCGCATCGGCCAGCTCGGCGGTGGCGGTGGCCGGACTCAGCCGCGCCAGCACCGCCTCGCGTGTGCCGGCCTCCATGCGGCCCTTGAGCACCAAGCCATCCAGCGCCTTGGCGATCGAGGCGATCGCCGCCGCCGCCGCACCCTCACGCACATCCAGCAGCTTCACCGCGTGGCCGGCCTGGGCCGCCACCTGGGCGATGCCCGCCCCCATGATGCCGGCGCCCACCACGCCGATCGGCGCCGGCTCGCTGCCGGCCACGGTCCAGATCTGATTCGTCTCGCTCATCTCAACAATCCTTATTGGGGAATCCAGGCGGCCGGCCGCTTGGCCAGGAAAGCGGCAAAGCCCTCGCGCGCCTCGTCCGTCATGCGCACCCGGGAAATCGTCTGCGCGGTCAGCTCGCGCACCGCCGGCGTCACCGGCCCGACCTCCAGCTCGGCGAACAAGGCCTTGATCTCGCCCTGGGCCGCCGGGCCATTGGCCAGCAGCTCGTCGACCCAGCGCTTGACCGCCCCGTCCAGTTCGTCCAGCGCCACCACCTCGTGCACCAGACCCAGCGCCAGCGCCTGCGCGGCGCCGATGCGGCTGGCGGTCAGCGCCAGGCGCTTGGCCTGGCGCGGCCCGACCGCATTGATCACATAAGGCCCGATCACTGCGGGCAGGATGCCGAAGCGTGCCTCGCTGACCGCGAACTTGGCCTCCTCGCTGGCCACCGCGATATCGCAGGCCACCGCCAGCCCGACCCCACCGCCCAGCGCCAGCCCCTGCACGCGGGCAATCGTCGGCTTGGGGCAGGACGCGATCTTGTGCAGCATCCCGGCAAAACCGCGCGCGTCCTCCAGATTCCATTCCTGGGTCGCCTCGGAGGCCCGCTTCATCCACTGGATGTCGGCGCCGGCGCTGAAGGCCTTGCCGGCCCCGGCCAGCACGATCACGCGCACCCGCGGATCGGCGATCAAGCGGTCAAAGCCCTGACCGATCTCGCTGATCATGGCCTCGTTGAAGGCATTGAACACCTCCGGCCGTGTCATCGTCAGCTGGGCGACACCGCGCCCATCCACCTCGATATGCAAAGTCTCCACGCTGAAACTCCTGGTAATCGGGGGAGTATCGCAGCGGTGCGACACCGGGATCGGGCGCCTGGGCGCAGAGCATCAGCCGGCGCTCTCCGGCGGCTCGGTGCTCTCGCGGTCGTAGTACTCGACCGTGTTCTCCGCGCGAAACATCTTCCACAGCCCCGGCTCGCCACGCCGGCCGGAGCCGATCATGATCTTGTTGGAATCCGGGTACTCGCAAGTCTCGATATCGACCACAGTCGACAGCGCCAGATAGCGCATGGTCACCGTGCCGGTGTTGATGATCTGATGTGCCACCTCGGGCCCGCCGGTCGGACAGGCGATCACATCGTGCGCTCGGATCGGATAACGCTGCGCGCCAAAGCGCAGCTCGCCCTCGCCTTCGAGGATGAAGAACATCTCTTCCTCGCCATGATGGTTGTGGAAGGGGCACTGCGCCTTGCCGGGCGGCAGCACCGTCAGGTTGTAGCCCAGCTTGCGGGCGCCGATATGGTCGCTGATCTGGGCACGCTTGGAGCTGTAGTAGCCGTTCTCCTCGACGTCGTTGAACACCAGTTCGTCGAGATTCATGATGGGCTTGGTCACGCTGGAACTCCCTTGAGACGATGAGAGCTTAGGTCTTGGCGTCGGCCTTGATCTTGCGGACCGCCGCCACGTCCCCGAGAAACACCAGCAAGGCGTCTCGTTCGTCCTGCGACAGCGCCTTGCTGTCCAGCAGCTGCAGCTGCTTGATGACGACTTCAAGCGCCTCGGTCAGGTGACCGATCTGCTTGCCATAGCTGCCGACCTGCTCAATGACCTGCTGCTCGACCTTGGCGTTGGAGGTGGCGCCAAGGTTGACGCTGAACAGATTGAAAGACCAGTTCGACAGGATGGGCTGGGTCAGCGAGCTCGGCGCCAGCTGCAAGGGCATATAGACATTTGCCACGGCATACTCCCTGCATGTGATAGCTGCGAATGCAGCGCTATTCTGCGGCGAAAGACGCCGGCCGCTCAGCGCCCGAACAAACCCTTCACCAGGCCGCCCAGCCCCTTGACCACGCCGGAGACGCTGACGCCCAGCGTCTCGGCCAGGCCCGAGGCCAGTTTGGTGGCCAGATTCTCGTTGAGAGAGAAGGCCGGGTCGTCGAGCCGGCCTTCGAGCGTGAAGCGCACCTGCAGGCGGCCGTCACGTGTCATCGCGGCCAGCACCGCCTGGCGCGGCACGCCGGCAAAGGTGGCCAAGGGGCCGCCGCTGGCCAGCTCCAGATTCGTCAAGGTCAGCGTGCCGGGCGCGCGCAGCCGCTCGCCGACCACCGTCGCATGGACGTCCAGATCCAGCGTGCCGCGCCGCACGCCGGCCTCGGCGACCCTCAGCAGATAGGGCTGCAGCGCCAGCAGGTCCACATCGCTGAAGCGCGCGCGCAGATCGGCATCGTGGCTGGCCGGGGTGTAGCGGCCCCTGATCTCGATGCGACCGTCCCGCTGCGGGCCCTTGAACACACCGCCAAGCTCGATCTGCAGCGCCTGGTCCAGCGCTGGCAAGCGCAGCGGACCGAGCCTGGCCGCCAGCTGCTCGATGCGCAGCTGCAGCGCCGGCCGGCGCACCGAGTGGTCGAAGAAAGCCAGGGCGCCATCGGCGATGCGGATCTCGTCGATCTCGATCGCCGGCGCCGGGATCGGGTCTTGACTCGGCGCCTGAGCCCGGCCGGCGCGTTCCTCGAGCAGGGCCGGCAGCAGGCGCAGCCGGCCATCACGGCTGCGCTGCGCAGACAGATAGCCGCCCTCCACCGTCACGCTGGCAATGCGCCAGGGTCCGCCCAGCAGGCTGCGCAGATCGGGCCGGATGTGCACGCGCTCGGCCCGCAACTCATCCTCGGCCGGCCAGCCCGGCGTCGCCTGGATGCGCAGCTGGCGCAGCTCGACGCTGCCGCTCCAGCCGATGCTGATGTCCCCCAGCGTCGCGCGCGGCCCCAGTGCGGCCTCGATCCGCGTTTGCAGCTGCCACGCGGCCAGGTAAGGGCCGGCGACCAGCAGCAGGGCCAGCGCGATGGCAAGAGCAACAAGGGAACGGCGGCGGGAGGGAGTCACGGCGGCAACAGCGGCAACAGCGGAAAAGAGGGGCCGCCATCGTAGCGCCCACAATGCGACCATGCACCGCACCGACATCTTCCTGCAGCCGCTGCGCCTCGAGGGCCGCGAGATCCAGATCGAGTCCCAGTGGCTCCATACCCAGTCAAACCCCGGCCCCGGCGCCGAGCCGCGCCCGCTGATCGTGTTCCTGCACGAGGGCCTGGGCTCGCTGTCGCAGTGGAAGGACTTTCCGCAGCGCCTGTGCGAGGCGGCCGGCTGCCGCGGTCTGCTGTTCTCGCGCCCCGGCTACGGGCGCAGCACGCCGCGCACCGAGCCCTGGCCGCAGGACTATCTGCAGCGCCAGGCGCGCGGGCTGCTGCCGGCCTATTTCGATGCGCTGGGGCTGCAGCACGAAGCGCTGATCCTGTTCGGCCACAGCGACGGCGCCTCGCTGGCCTTGCTGTTTGCCGCCTATTTTCCGGCGCGCGTGCGCGCGCTGGCGGCGCTGGCGCCGCATCTCTTTGTCGAGCCGATCACGATCACCGGCCTGCGCGCCGCCAAGACGGCTTACGAGCAGCAGCCCAGCGCGCTGAAGGCCGCGCTGGGGCGCCACCATGCCGATCCCGACTCGGCCTTCTATGGCTGGAACGATGCCTGGCTGCGGCCGGGCTTCGAGGGCGGCTGGAATATCGAGGCCGATCTGAGGACGCTGGCCTGCCCGGTGCTGGCGCTGCAAGGTGTGGACGACGAGTACGCGACGCTGGCGCAGATCGAGGCGATCCGTCGCCTGCATGCGCCGACCCGCTTGGTCGCGCTGCCGGACTGCGGCCATGCGCCGCACAAGGACCAGGCCGAGGCCGTGATCGCCCAGACCCTGGCCCTGCTACAAGAAGCCGGCGCCTGAGCCGCTCAGCGCGGCGGGTCGCTCGCCCCGACCACCTGGTTGCGCCCGCCCTGCTTGGCGCGGTAGAGCGCGGCATCGGCCGCCTGCAGCAGCGGCGCGGCTTCCGGCGCGCCGGCGAGCTCGAGCATGGCCAGGCCGATCGAGACCGTCACCGCCAGCTCGACCCCACCCCCCACCGGCAGGCGCTGATCGGCGATGCGCTGGCGGATGCGCTCGGCCACCTCGCGAGCGGCAGCGGCCGGTGTGCGCGGCAGCAGCACGACGAACTCCTCACCGCCCCAGCGCGCCACCGTGTCACCGGCGCGCAGCTGGCCCTGGATCATCAGCCCCACCGCGCGCAGCACCGCATCGCCGGCGGCATGGCCGTGGCTGTCGTTGACCGGCTTGAAATGATCGATGTCCAGGAACAGGCAGGCCAGGGCCTGGCTGTGGCGACGCGCCTGGCTGATCTCGATCTGGCAGCGGTGCTCGAAATAGCGCCGGTTGTGCACGCCGGTCAGCACATCGGTCAGGCCGGCCCGCTTGACTCGCTCCTGGTTCAGCGCGCTCTCCAGGCAGACCGAGGCGATCGCCGCCAGGCGCTCCAGGAACTTGGTGCCGGCCCCGCTGTTGTAGCGCGCCGCATCGCTGCTGCCGAACTGCAGGCAGCCGATCACCTGGCCGCGCCGGCTCAGCGGCAAGAGCGCCACCGAGGCGATGCCCGGCGCCGCGCCGAACAGGGCGCCGTGCAGGATGGCGTCATAGGCGCCCAGCCAGGGCCGCTGATCCAGATCCAGCGCATCGAGCGCCTGCAGGGTGGGCGGCAGTTGCAGGCCGGGCAGCGCGCTGTTCTCATGCAGCTCGGCGTCCAGGATGCTGCGGATCTCCAGCTGGGTGTCCAGCAGGGTCAGGCCGACGAACTCGATGCCGAACACCGGCCGGTACTCCAGCAGCAGCAGGCGCAGCAGCTCGCCCAGCGAGCCGGCCGCGATCAGCCGGTGCTCCAGCTGGTCGAAGCGGCGCATCTTGTCCTCGTTGGCGCGGGCCTCGCGCAGCAAGTCTTCCAACTGCTGACGCAGGGCCTGGTTCTCAGCCGCAAGTTCGCTCGGGTGCATGCTCAGCCATCATCCATCGCTCTCGCGCCATCGACGCGGGCGCTGCTGCGATTCTCGCCGCAGGCCGGCATGCCGGCCCCGCAGGAAATCCCGGCCCGGGGGGGTCACAATCACAGCATCATCGTCCCAGCCCCATGACAGCTGTACACCCGCATCACCCCCTGCGCAGGTCGGCGGCGCTGCTCGGCCTGTGCCTGGCGTTGTGCGCCGGCCTCGCCGCCGCCCAGCCGATACGCCATGCGCTGGCCCAGCAGCAGAGCAGCCAGGTCATCACCTACGAGCTCGAGGTCTTGCAGCTGCTGCTCGACAAGACCCGGGCCAGCCACGGCGACTACGGCTTGCAGGCCACCGAGGTCGTGACGCAGAACCGCGCCTTCCTGCAGCTGCAGGCCGGCGAGGTCGATGTGCTGAGCTCGATGAGCTCGACCGAGCGCGAAGCCCAGGGCCTGGCGCTGCGGGTCTGCCTGTATCGCGGCCTGCTGGGCGTGCGCCTGCCGGTGGTGCTGGCCGGCCGCGCGGCCGAGCTCGATGCGCTGGAGCAGCCAGAGCAGCTGCGCGCGCTGCGCCACGGCCAGGTCAGCGACTGGCCCGACAGCCAGATCCTGCTGGCCAATGGCTGGCGGGTCGAGCGCATGCCCAGACTGGCGGCCTTTGCCGAGCTGCTGCGGCGCCAGCGCATCGACACCTTTGCGCTCGGCGCCATCGAGGTCTATCCGATTGCCGACGCCCATCCGGGGCTGGCCGTACTGCAGCGCTGGGCCATCGCCTATCCCTCGGCCTTCTACTTTTTCGTCAGCCCCAAGCGACCCGAGCTGGCCGAGCGGCTGCGCCGGGGCTGGGAGCTGGCGCTGGCCGACGGCAGCTTTGTCGCGCTGTTCGAGCAGCGCATAGCGCCGCAGCTGGCGCGCGCCCGCCTCGACCAGCGGCGCTGGTTGGTGCTGAACAACCCGCTGCTGCCGCCCGACACGCCGCTGGACAAGGCGCCATACTGGCATCCGCTGGTGCGCAGCAAGCTGCTGCCCGCCCTTAACTCAGGAAAGCCCCGACCATGATTCTCGAAGTCGCCGACATCCGCATCCAGCCCGGCCAGCAGGCCGCATTCGAAGAGGCCATCCAGCTGGGCATTGCCAGCGTGATCACACGAGCCCAGGGCTTTGTGCGCGCCCAGGTCCAGCATGGCATCGAGTCGCCCGAGCGCTATCTGCTGCTGATCGAATGGCAGACGCTGGAAGACCACACCGTGCACTTCCGCGGCGGCCCGCTGTTCGCCGAGTGGCGCGCCATCGTCGGCCCCTTCTTCCCCACCCCGCCCCAGGTGGAACACTTCGAGCTGGCAGCGCAGCGCCTGGTCTGAGGCCGGTCCAGAAGCAAGCAGGCCGGACACCCTCGCGGGTGTCCGGCCTGCGCCAAGCGTGTTGGCAGCGTCTTACTTCTTGGCCTTCTTGGCAGCCGGCTTGGCGGCAGCCTTCACGGCCTTGGCGGGCTTCTCAGCGGCCTTGGCGGCCTTGCGGGCAGCAGCCTTCGGATCGACGGCGGCCTTGAAGCCAGCGCCCGGGGTGAACTTGGGCAGCTTGGCGGCAGCGATCTTGATCTTGTCGCCGGTGCTGGGGTTCACGCCGGTGCGGGCTGCGCGGGCGTGCTGCTTGAAGGAGCCAAAGCCGGGGATAGTGACCGCGCCGCCCTTTTTGACGGTGGTCACCACCGCGTCCAGCAGGGTTTCGATGATGCGGCCGGCTTCGGCCTTCGTCAGTTCGTGCTTGCTGGCCAGGTGCTCGATCAGTTCGGTTTTGTTCATTCCAGGATCTCAATTCTGTGTGGCGCCCGACGATCTCGGGCGGGCGCCATTCTCACTCATAAAACGCAGCGATCCCGATGGCGACGCGGGAAAACTCTGATGAGTGCCGCAGGCACCCATCAGAGTTTCGGCCCAAGGTCGCAGACCTTGGGTCAAAACAAAGCGCCCGCCGTGACTGCCCGCACCGCATCCCCCACCCTCAGCAGCCCGCCGCGCAACACGCGCGCTGTCATGCCACCATGGCCGCGCATCGCGTTGTAGCCGCCCGGGCCCAGCAGCTCTTCCATCCGCGAGCAGGGCTCGCAGGGGCCGGTCAGCTCCAGCACCACATCGTCGCCAATGCACAGATGCAGGACCTGATCGCGAAACAGGCTGCGCGCGGCGATCAGGTTCAGACCGGAGATCACGAGGTTGCGGCGCAGCAGCGCGGGGTCAAGGCTTGCCCGCCCGCTCAAGGCCGCGACCACCGGCAGGTGCTCGGCCTGGATCAGGCTGACCTGGCGCTTGCCGCCGCTGCGCTGGGCGCTGCGGTCGCCATCCAGTCCCCGCCCCTCAAGGGTCAGGACTTGTTCGACCGAGCGCATGGCCACGCGGCGCGCGGGCCGCAGCAGGATGGCCTCGATGCGGCCGGGGCGCGGAAACTGCTGGCACAGGGAGCGGAGATCGTCGGGCATCACAAGAAGTCTGAGCCAGAAAACGCAAAGGGTCAGCACTTGCGTGCTGACCCTCATTGTTTGGTGCCCAGAAGAGGACTCGAACCTCCACGGAGTTACCCGCTAGTACCTGAAACTAGTGCGTCTACCAATTCCGCCATCTGGGCTAGTTTCGTCTTCAGCACATTTACCGAACTGCGCGAAGAGGCCGGACTATAGCATGCGAATTTGCAGGCGCGCAAGTCCTGGTCCCAATCTTTTATTCAGGCCGCCGCCGTCATCTTGAAAATCCCTGTCGCATTGCCGGCGTCGAAGCGCAGATCCAGGCCCTGCTGATCGTCCTCGCGTTCGCGCTGGATGAACTCATAGAACGAGCCCGGCACCGCCTGGGTCAAGACCCGACCCTCATGCAGGAACTGGCGCTCCACCTGGGCCGCGCGGAAAGCGGTCTGGCGCACCCGGCCGGAGGCCGAGGTCTCGATGCTGTCCTTGATCGGCCGGCCCATCACGCGCTGGGTGTCGGCCAGCAGCTCGATGTCGGCGACCCGGTCGGTCGCGTGATTGAAGGCATTGCCCTCGGTCGCGATCCAGGCCATCTCGGCCGACTCGGCCAGCAGGGCCTGGTAGTCGGCCAGCGCGAACAGCGGGTGCTGGCGCTCGAAACAGCCCAACAGGCGCGGCAGCAAGGACAGCGCGGCATTCCAGGGCAGGACCTTGTCGCGCGCCAACTGTTCCAGCAGGGCCAGATCGGCGCTGGACAGCGGGTCGCGCGAGGCGCCGATGATGCGACTCACCGCCGCCTGGAAGGCCGGCGAGAACTGCTCGGGATGCAGCTCGGAGACGAAGAACTGCGCGATGTCCTCGGGGAAGTCTTCATGCCGCCAGCTGCGCCCGGTCATCTTCAGGCGTGTCAGCGGATAGGTCTCGGCGTGGGCATAGCCCAGCGGCCGCAGCACCCGCGTGATCGCCGCCTCGCCGGGCGGCAGCGCGCCACTGGGCCAGGCCACGGTGCGCAGCGCGCCATGGTCGAACACGACGCGCTCGCCGGCGCGCTGGCAGTCGGCCACATAGGCGGCGCCGGCGGGCACGCGCGCGAGCAGGTCACGGAACAGCGCCATATTCAGCGCCTGCGCCAGCTCGGCGCGCGACACCGTGTCGCCGACCGGCTTCAGCAGCGCCGGCATCACCTGCAACTGAGCAAACGTCTCTTGCGCCGCAGCCTCGCCCAGCAAGGCGCTCAGCAGGCGGCCCAGCCCGGATTCAGTCATCAATGAAAACTCCCATGCTTTGGAACGGCCGGCAAGGCCCGGCCATATCGAGCGGAGCCCGAGGCTCCGGCTTTGCCGGGCCCAGGGGCGCTGCCCCCGTGAGGGGGCGGCGCGCAGCGCCTCGGGGGTGGGGCAAATATCGAATTTCACGCCCTGAGCCAGCGGCAGCGAGCGCGAGTAATTGACCGTGTTGGTCGTGCGGCGCATATAGGCCTTCCAGGCATCGGAGCCGGACTCGCGGCCACCGCCGGTTTCCTTCTCGCCGCCAAAGGCGCCGCCGATCTCGGCGCCCGAGGTGCCGATATTGACGTTGGCGATGCCGCAGTCCGAACCGGCCGCGCTCATAAAGGTTTCGGCCTCGCGGATGTCGTTGGTGAAGATGGCCGAGGACAGGCCTTGCGGCACCTCGTTCTGCAGCGCGATCGCTTCATCGAGCGTCTTGTACTTCAGCGTATAGAGGATGGGCGCGAAGGTCTCGTGCCTGACGATGGCAGTCTGCGCCGGCATGCGCACCAGGGCCGGCGCGGCATACCAGGCCTCGGGATACTGGGCAGCCAGCGCGCGGTCGCCGCCGCTGACTTCGCCGCCCTGCTCGCGTGCAGCGGCCAGCGCGGCCTGCATCGCGTCGAAGGCTTGCTTGTCGATCAGCGGGCCGATCAGATTACCGGCCTCGACGGGCGAGCCTATCTTCAGCTGCGCGCGGGCGCGGTCCAGACGGGCCACCAGCTCGTCGTGGATGGACTCGTGGGCGATGACGCGGCGCGTCGTCGTGCAGCGCTGGCCGGCCGTGCCGTAGGCACCGAACAGGATGCCGCGCACGGCCAGGTCCAGGTCGGCGCTGGGCGTCACGATGATGGCGTTATTGCCGCCCAGCTCCAGCAGGCAGCGACCGAAGCGCGCCGCGACGCGCGGGCCGACCGCGCGGCCCATGCGGGTCGAGCCGGTGGCGGACACCAGCGCGACGCGGGCATCGTCGACCATGGCCTCGCCGACGGCAGCGCCGCCGTTGAGCACTTGCGACAGGTAGGCCGGCGCAGCTTCGTAACGGGCGACCGCCTTCTCGAACAGCGCCTGCGTGGCCAGGGCCGTCAGCGGGGTCTTCTCGCTGGGCTTCCAGACGCAGCTGTCGCCGCAGACCAGGGCCAGGGCCGAGTTCCAGGCCCAGACCGCGACGGGGAAGTTGAAGGCCGAGATGATGCCGACCACGCCCAGAGGCAGGTACTGCTCCATCATGCGGTGGCCGGGGCGCTCGCTGGCGATGGTCAGGCCATGCAGCTGGCGCGACAGGCCGACCGCGAAGTCGCAGATATCGATCATCTCCTGCACCTCGCCCTCGCCTTCGCTGGTGACCTTGCCGGCCTCCAGCGAGACCAGGCGGGCCAGCGCGGCCTTGTGGGCACGCAGCTCCTCGCCGAACAGGCGCACCAGCTCGCCGCGCTTGGGCGCGGGCACCGTGCGCCATTCGAGGAAGGCGGCGTGAGCCCGGCCGACGGCGGCCGTCATCTCGGCGGCGCTGGCCTCGTGCACGGCGCCCAGCACCGCGCCATCGATCGGCGAGCGCACGTTCAGGGTGCCGCCGGTGTAGGCGGCAGCGGGAACGCCCAGGGCGCTCAGCAGGTCTTGCGTTTGATTCGTCATGGTCTGGATTCTCACTTAACCGATGGACTCGACCTGGCGCGACTGCTGATAGGCCCGGCCAAAACGATTGGCCAGGAAGGCCGGCAGCTCGACCTCTTCCTGGCGGATGAAGCCCTTGGCCGGCAGCTTGCCTTCGCGGAACAGATCGACCGCCGCGCAGATGCCAGCGGCCGTGGTGATCTGGATCGCTGACAGCGGTGCCTTCGCATCACGCTCGGCGAAGATCTTGCGGGCAAAGACCTCCTGCATCAGCACACCGTTCTTCATCCCTGAGACGGTGACGAAGACCAGCACCACGTCCTGCATCGTGGCCGGCATGCTCTTGCGCATGATGTCCTTGAGCTTGTCCTGGTCACTGGCCAGGGCCAGGTCTTCGAGCAGGAACTTCATCAGGTCGCGGTGGCCGGGGTAGCGCACGGTCTTGTAGTCCAGGTTGCGCACCTTGCCGGCCCAGGTTTCGCACAGCGTGCCCAGACCGCCCGAAGTGTTGAAGGCCTCGTACTCGGTGCCGTCAAGCGAGAAGTGCTCCAGCCCTTCCAGCGGCAGGGCCGAGATGAACTCGCCGCCATGGATGGCTTCGCAGGGGTGGCAGTACTCGTTGATCAGGCCGTCGACCGACCAGGTCAGGTTGTACTTCAGGGCATTGGTCGGGAAGGCCGGCAGCGCGCCGACCCGCATCTGCACATCGCGCACCTCGTCGAAACCGGTGGCCAGGTGGTGGGCGACGATGCCGATGAAGCCGGGCGCCAGGCCGCATTGCGGCATGAAGGCGGTCTTGGCGTTGCGGGCCAGGTCCTTGATGGCCTTGGTCGCGGCCACATCCTCGGTCAGGTCGAAATAGTGGCAGCCGCATTCCAGCGCCAGCGTGGCGGCCGTGATGGCCAGGTGGTAGGGCAAGGCATTGACGACCGTGTCCTTGCCGCGCAGCTGGGCCGCCAGCGCCGCCTGGTTCTCGGTGTCGACCTCGGCGGTGGTGATGCCCTCGGCGGCGAGCGCGGCCAGGTACTTGGCATTCTTGTCGATCACGGTGACCTGGTAGTCGCCGGTGGCGTGCAGCAGGCGGGCGATGGTCTGGCCGATATGGCCGGCACCGAGCAGGGCGACTTTCATGGGGATCTCCTTCATCGATCAATCAACAGATGGCCGCAGTCTAGGAATGAGCCCGGACGAAAGAAAGCATGAGTTCGACGAAATAAATGCAGATAATGACGATTCGTCAGCACCATCATTCACATCGTCGAATTCAAGGGTTATCCATGACTAGCGCCGCACGCGACCCCATCGACCGCCAGCTGATCACCCTGCTGCAGGCCAATGCCCGCGAGAGCACGGCCAATCTGGCACGCAAACTGGGCGTGGCCCGCACCACCGTGGTGGCGCGGCTGGCCCGGCTGGAGCAGGACGGCACCATCGTCGGCTACACGGCCAAGCTGGGCAGCGAGGCGGCGGACCGGGGCGTGCAGGCCTTTGTCGGCATCACGGTGCAGCCGCGCGCCGGGCGCGAGGTGGTCAAGAAGCTCGGTGGCTTCCCCGAGCTGCGCCAGCTCGCTTCGGTCAGCGGCGAGTTCGACTACATGGCCCTGCTGCGCGCGGAGTCGACGATGCGGCTGGACGCGCTGCTCGACGAGATCGGCGAGATCGAGGGCGTGATCAAGACCACCAGCTCGGTGGTGCTGGCGCTGCGCGTGGATCGCAGCGCCTGAGCCCGCAAGGTGCGGGCACGGTGCTTGCTAGATGCCACTCTCTCTTGATCGGAGTGCCCGATGAACAAGCAACCACTCTCCACCGCCCGCGCCCAGAACATCGTCACCGCGCTGAAGGCCTTGCTGCTGGTGGCGGCCGTCTGGGGCCTGCTCTACCCGGCCCTGCTGTGGAGCCTGGAGCGGCTGCTTCAGCATCAAGGCTGATCGCCCGGGGCACAATGGCGCGCCGCCTGAGCGGTGCCGCCATGGGGTGTCTTGCATGACTGTTCTGAGACTCGGACTTGTTCTGTTTCTCGGCGTGCACTCGCTGCGCATCGTCGCCGAGCCCTGGCGCCAGGCCCAGATCGCACGCCTGGGCGAGAAGCCCTGGAAGCTGGTCTATACCGCCGTCTCGCTGCTGGGCTTCGGCCTGATCCTGTGGGGCTATGCGCAGGCGCGGCTGACGCCCACCGTGCTGTGGGCCACGCCGCGCGGCATGAACCATCTGGCCGCCCTGCTGACCCTGGTCGCCTTCATCTTGCTGGCGGCCGGCAACGGGCCGCGCAACCACATCCGTACCAAGCTGCGCCACCCGATGGTGCTGTCGGTCAAGCTCTGGGCCTTGGCTCATCTGCTGGCCAACAACACCCTGGCCGATCTGCTGCTGTTCGGCAGCTTCCTGCTCTGGGCCGTGCTGTGTTTTCGCGCCGCACGACAACGCGACCGGGCCGGCGCGCCGGCACCGGCGGCCGGAACGACGGCAGGCACGGTGGGCACCGTGATCGTCGGCATCCTCGCCTGGGCCGCCTTCGCCTTCTGGATCCATGGCGCCTGGCTGGGCGTGCGGCCTTTCGCGCGAGCCGTGGGGGCTTGATCAGCGGTCGCTCAGGGCTTCAGGGCCGCCCGGCCCAGATCGGGCTGGTCGGTGAAGAAGCCGTCCATGCCCAGGGCCAGAAAGGCCTTGAGCTGGCCCGCCATATCGCCCAGGGCCTGACCCTCGCGCCGGAACTCGGTCGGCAGAAAGCTGTTCTCGGCCCGGAAGGTCCAGCCATGAACCAGCAGGCCGCGCGCGTGGGCCTCGGCGATCAGCCGGGTCGGCGGTCCCAGCTGACCGCCGGCCAGCGGGATCATCAGGTTCGTGTGCGCACCGATGCCGTCGGCATAGGTCTTGATGAAGTCCAGGCCGGCCGGCAGGGCCAGGTCTTGATAAGCGCGCAGATCACCGGCCAGGCTCAGGTCATAGGGCCGGCCGGCGGCGCTGAGCAGCTGCACCAGGCGGATGGTGG
Organism: Paucibacter sp. XJ19-41; assembly: GCF_028462495.1. Lineage (NCBI taxonomy): Bacteria > Pseudomonadati > Pseudomonadota > Betaproteobacteria > Burkholderiales > Sphaerotilaceae > Roseateles > Paucibacter sp. XJ19-41. Next base: position 32,974 of record NZ_JAQOWX010000022.1, on the reverse strand, counting down.
TCTTGCCGCGCAGGTACTGCAGGTTTGACACTTCGAAGGACTGGATGAAGACCGGCGCCTCGCGCGTGTTGCCGTAAGCGGCATGCAGCGCTTGCAACAGCCTGTCCTCCAGGCGCGGCAGGCCGGCCGCCTCGGTGAAGGCCTTGAAATAGCTGGGGTGCTTGGTCTCGGGATAAAGGCCGACGCCATGGGTCTTGGCCAGTGCGATGACTTCCTGCAGGGTCGGGATCGGGTATTTGTTGTCGTGCGCCTTGTTGGCCAGGCGCTGATCGCGCAGCCGCTCCTGGGCGCGGATATCGGCCCGGATCTCGGCGGCTGTGAAGTCCTCGGCGAACCAGCCACCCATGGGCCGGCCGTCAACCTGCTTGACGGTGAGCCGGTCCGCATACTTCTCCAGCTCCCAGACATTGCTGCTGGTGTCGGTACGGTGCAGCACAGGCCGGCCATCGGCGCCGCGCTTGATGCGGCCATCGGCCTCCAGCTCGACCCGGGCCAGCAAGGGCTCATGACGGGCCAGCAGCACACCGTCCTTGCTCATGACCAGATCGGGCTCGATGTAGTCGGCGCCCTGGGCGATCGCCAGCTCGTAGGCGGCCAGCGTGTGCTCCGGCAGATAGCCGGAGGCGCCGCGATGGGCGATCAGCAGCGGCGACTTGGCGGGCAAACCCGTCTGGGCCAGGGTGGGCGAGGTCGACAGCACGATCGCCAGGGTGGCAAGCAGCGTTTTCATCCGGACTCCTTGTTGACAGCCCGCAGCATGCCTCAAAGCCGCAGCGCCACGCGCACCCAGCCCCCCTCTTGCTTGCCCATCCTCCGATAGCCCAGCCCATGGCGCTCGCACAGGCGCTGGACGATGGACAGGCCCAGACCCAAGCCGGCGCTGGCCTGCCGCTCGCCCGAGCCGCCGCTGGCAAGACCCGGCCCTTCGTTCTCGACCCACAGCTCGCCATCGGCCCAGCGCAGGCGCACCAGGGCGCCCGGCGCATGCTGGGCCGCATTGGCCAGCAGATTGTTCAGTATCACCGCCAGCACCTCGGGCTGGCCGATCAGCTCGAGCGCCGGGTCTATGTCCAGCTCGAAGGGCGGCGCCGGCTCTGCACGCGCCAAGGCCGCCGAGCGCTGCAGCTCCAGCGCCTGCAACACCAGGGCCAGCAAACGGTAGCGGCGCGGCGGCGGCAGTTGCTCAAGCTCTCGCGCCAGCGCCAGCAGGCTCTGCACCGTCTGCGTCATGCTGCGGCAGGCCTCGCGAATGCGCGCCAGCGGCGCCTCGGCATGCGCCGGCAGGTCGCCGCGCGCCTGCAGCAGCTCAGCCGAGTTGGCGATCACGGCCAGCGGCGTACGCAGCTCATGGCTGGCATCACGGCCGAACTGCTGCTCGCGCTCAGAGAATGCCTTGTTGCGCTGCCAGGCCGCCTTCAGCGTGGCGGCCAGCCGGCCCAGCTCGTTGCGCGGGAAGCTCTGCAGCGCTATCGGCGGTTCGGTGCCGGGCGGCGCCTCGCGAAGGGCCTGATCCAGCCGCGCCAGCGGCCGCACCGCCTGGCGCGCCAGCCACCAGCCCAGGCTCAGCGACAGCAGCAGCAACACGCCGCACATCAGCCCCAGATTCCACAGAATGGCCGCGCGCTGCGGCCGCACTTCCAACTGCCGGCTGACCTCGGCCACCAGCCATTGCTGCGGCTGCTCCAGCCGCAGCAGGTGGTAATGCCGCCCCTGCTCGCCGGCCAGCTCGCGCCGCGACGGGTGGGCCGCATGGGCGGCCGCCAGATCGGGCGGGAAGCTGCTCGCATCGGCATGCAGGCTGATGAAGCGGCGCAGCGGTGCCGGTGCGGCCTGGCCGGCCTGCGCCGCCTGCTGCTGGTGCTCGCCCTCCTCGGCCAGCATGCGTTCGAAGAAGGTGTCTTCCAGCGAGTACATCATCGCCATCGCCAGCAGCACGAAGAGCGTGCAGATGAAGAGGGTCAGGCCGCCGAAGGCCAGCATGATGCGCTGCTGCAGCGACCAGGCGGCCCTCATGCCGGAAGCTCCAGCCGGTAGCCCTGGCCGGGCAGGGTGCTGAGCAGCGGTGGCCGGTCGGGAAAGGGCTTGTCCAGCGCCTGGCGCAGCTGGTAGATGTGGGAGCGCAGTGCATCGGAGTCGGGCGGCTCGTCGCCCCAAAGTCTGCGCGTCAGCGCCTCGCGGCTCACAAGGGCCGGATGCGCCTCGGCCAGGGCCAGCAGGATCTGCCAGCCCAGCGGCTGCAGCGGCAAGACCTGACCCTGGCGACAGGCCTCGCGGCGGCGCCGGTCCAGGCTCAGCTCGCCCAGCACCAGCCGATGGGGGCGCTGCAGACGCGGCCGGGCCGCCAGCGCCAGGCAGCGCGCCGCCAGCTCGGCCAGCTCGAAGGGCTTGCTCAGATAGTCGTCGGCGCCCTGGGCAAAGCCAGCCAGCTTGTCCTGCAGCTGGTCGCGCGCGGTCAGCATCAGCACCGGCACATGGCGCTCGCTCTCGGCCCTCAGCCGTGCGCAGACCTGCAGCCCGTCCAGGCGCGGCAGGTTCAGGTCCAGCAGCAGCAGGTCATAGTCCTGCTCCAGCGCCATGCCCAGACCCAGCGCGCCATCACCGGCACAGTCGACACGGTGGCCCTGCAGGCCCAGGTACTCGGCCAGCGTGTCGGCCAGCGCCGCATGGTCCTCGATCAAGAGGATGTTCAGGCGCGGTCGCGACGGCATCTCGGTCATCGGGGCTCAGCTTTCCAGTTCGGCCAGCAATTGTCGGGCACGCGCATGGTCGGGCTGCTGCTGCAGCGCGCGCTTGAGCAGCGCGATCGCCTCGGGCTTGTGGCCGAGCTTGGCATGGACGCTGGCCAGCGCCGCCGTCATGCCGGCGTGCGCGGGGGCCAGCCGATGGGCCTGGGCCAGCATGGCCAGCGCGATCTTCAGGCGCTCGGGCGCGGCCTCGCCCTCGCTGAGCAGCAGGCCGTAAGTGCCCAGCAGCAGCGGGTCGTGGCGGCCGGCCTCGGCGGCGGCGGCAGCGCCGGCCAGATGGCGCTCGATCAGGGCCATCGTGGCCTCCTCGATGCTGGGCGTGCGCGCCACCGGCGTGCGGCCCAGGGCCCGCAGCAGGGCCTCGACCAGCGGCGGGGTCGACAGCGGGTTCTGGCCGGTGATCAGGCGCTCGTCGCTGACCACCAGCGGCAGCATCAGGCCGCGCGATTCGTAGCGCGCGCCCTGGGCTTGCAAGGCATCCTCCAGCAGAAAGGGCAGCTGGCCCAGGGTCTTGCCCGAGAAGCGGCGCTCCTCGGCATTGCTGAAGCCGGTCACGCGCCGCCCGGCCAGCAGCGGCCGGCCATCGGTGCTCTTCAGGTCCAGCAGGGCCGCCGGGCCGTGGCAGACCGCCGCCAGCACGCCGCCGCGTTGCCAGACCCCGCTCAGCAGCTGCTGCAGCGGCGCATCGCCGCGCAGATCGAACATCGGCCCCTTGCCGCCCAGCACCAGCACGGCCGCATAGTCGGCCGGCTGGAGCCCGGCCGTCGGCAGCGTGGCCTGCAGCCGCGCCATCAGCGCGGCATCGGCCTGGACCTGGCGCGCCGTGCTCTCGCCGGCGGGCCGGCCCACGGGCGCGCCGCCCTTGGGGCTGGCGATGTCGAAGCTCACGCCATTGGCCTGCAGCAGCTGGGCGGCCAGCGCGAATTCGTGGAAGTCATAGCCCAGCTTGCCGCCGTCCTCGGCCTGGCCATGGCTGCTGAGCACCAGCAGCACGCGCGGCTCGGCCGGATTGGCGTTGGCCATGCTGAAAAGGCCGAGGGTCGCGGCAGCGGCCAGCAGCAGACGGCGGGAAGTCTTGATCAGGGTCATGAGCGGCTCCGGTGGTGATGACAAGGACTGGCGCTCAGCCTAGAGGGCCCGGTGTGAAGCCGTCGTGAACCTTGATGGCCTTCAGCGTGCCGGGCATCTCCCTAGAATGGCGCGCGCCACTCGCCCCCCAGACCTCACCCCACCCGCCAGCGATCACCGCCGCGCATGCACATACTCCTGATCGAAGACGACCTCTCCCTGGGTTCCGCCCTGCTGGGCGCCCTGCAGCTGGAAGCCTTCAGCGTCCAGTGGCTGCGGCGTGCCGGGGATGCCCCGCGCTGCCTGGACGACGCGAGCTGCAGCGCCGTGATCCTGGACCTTGGCCTGCCCGACGGCAGCGGGCTGGACCTGCTGCGGCGCTGGCGCACCCAGGACGTGCTGACTCCGATCCTGCTGATCACCGCCCAGGGCAGCCTGGATGCCCGCCTGACCGGGCTCGACGCCGGCGCGGATGACTACCTGGTCAAGCCCTTCGAAACACCCGAGCTGCTCGCCCGCCTGCGCGCGGTGCTGCGGCGGCAGGCGGCCCAGGCAGGCGACACCTGGCGCTTCGGCGCGCTGAGCCTGCTGCCGCGGCAATCACTGGCCCAGCTGGAGGGCCACACGCTCGATCTCACGCCGCGCGAGTTCCAGCTCCTGCTGGCGCTGGCCGAAGGCCGCGGCGAGGTGGTCGGCAAGCGGACGCTGGCCCAGCGGCTGGAGCCGCTGGGTGAGGCGCTGGACACCACCGCGCTGCAGATGCACCTGAGCAATCTGCGGCGCAAGATCGGCGCGCAGCGCATCGGCACGCTGCGCGGCGTCGGCTACTGGCTGGAGTCGCTGTGAGGCGCAGCCTGGCCACACGCCTGGTCGGCACCCTGCTGCTGGCCTTCGCCCTGATCTCGCTGCTGATCCTGTTCCAGAACTTCTGGAGCCTGCGGCAGCAGCAGAGCGGGCAATCGCAGGCGGCCCAGCTGGGCGGCCTGCTGGCGCAGACCCTGGCCGAGCTCGACGACGAGACCTCGGCGCGCAAGGCCCTGCAGGGTTTCATGGGCGAGTACGCGCGCCTGCGTGGCGAGATGAACGCCGCAGTGGGCCCGGTCTCGGTGCAGCTGCTGCGCGCCGACGGCCAAGCGGTGTTCCACAGCGGCCCGCAGCAGGCCGATCCCGCCTGGCCCGCCGGGCTGAGCCGCCAGGTGCAGGACGGACGCGCGCTGATGGTCTACATCGCCACCGGCCCGCGCTGGACCTTGCAAGTGCTGGAGCCGCTGCCCGGCGATGCGCTGCTATTGCGCTGGCTGCTGGAGCAGATCGGGCCCAGCCTGCTGATGGCCCTGCCCCTGCTGGCGCTGCCGATCTGGCTGGCCGTGCGCAGCGGCCTGCGCCCGCTGCGCGACTTCACCGCCCGCGTCGGCGCGCTGGACACGCGGCGCGACCTGCAGGCACTGGATCTCGACCTGCGCTATGCCGAGCTGCAGCCGCTGGCGCGGGTCATGGACGAGCTGCTCGCCCGGCTGCGCGAGCGGCTGGCCCATGAGCGCGCCTTCGTCCACGACGCCGCCCATGAGCTGCGCACGCCGCTGGCCGCGCTGGGCGCGCAGGCCCATCTGCTGCTGCACAGCCCCGACGAGCCCGGCCGCCGTGCCGCCGCCCAGGCCTTGCAGCAGGATTTGCAGCGCACCGCCCATCTCTCGCAGCAGCTGCTGGACCTGGCAGCGCTGGACCCGGCGCAGGGCGACGCGGCCGCCGAGTCGCTCGAGCTGACCGAGCTGTGCGGCCTGGTGCTGCGGCAGGCCTACCCGCAGGCCAGGCAGCGCGGGGTCCAGCTCTCGCTGGAGGGGCCGGATCAGCTCCGCTGGCAGGGCGACCGCCGGGCGCTGCATTCCCTGCTGCAGAATCTGGTGGACAACGCGCTGCGCTACGGCGCCCGCGCGGTGGAGCTGCAGCTGCACGACGCCCCCACGGGCCCATTGCTGGCCGTGCGCGACGACGGCCCCGGCATCGCAGCCGAGCACCAGGCGCTGATGTTCGAGCGCTTCTGGCGCGGCTCGCAGTGCGAGGAGCCAGGCACCGGCCTGGGCCTGGCCATCGTCCGGCAGGCGGCCGAGCGCCTGGGCGCCGGGCTGCGCTGCGGCCCCGGCCTGCAGGGGCGGGGCATCGGCTTCGAGCTGAGCCTGCCGCAGCGCCGGCTTTAGCGCTTCTTTAGGGTCGGGCTCCAAGAATGCGAGGCATCGCAACCACGACCTGCCGCCACTTATGCGCTTCATCGCCCCGGGCCGCCGCGCCCTGCTGCTGCTCTCGCTGACCCTCTCGCTGCCCATGCTCGGCGGCTGTGGCGGCGGCGAGGACTTCGAAGAAATTCGCCACCCCGAGCTGCGCCAGGAAAGCAAGCGCCTGGGCGAGACGGCGCGCGCCAGCCTGGCCAGCGGCCTGGTGGGCGTGCTCTACGGCAGCCAACACGAGGCCCTGCAGAAGCTCTACCTCGGCACGGCCGGGCTGGATCGCCAGGGCGGAGCAGCACTGCAAGAGGGCGCCGTCTTCCAGATTGGCTCGCTGGCCAAGTCCATGACGGCGGCACTGGCGGCCGAACAGGTGCGGCAGGGCAAGCTGCGCTGGGACAGCCGCCCGGCGGACTGGCTGCCAGAGCTGGCGGGCCGGCAGCGCCCGGCCTACGCCACGCTCACCCTGGCCCATCTGCTGGACCATCGCGGCGGCCTGCCTGCGCTGCAGGATCCGGCCGAGCTCGGCCATCTGGCTGCCTTCCTGGCCGCGCAGCCCGAGGCGCTGCCCGACACCGATCGCGGCCGCCGCCGTCTGATGAGCCGCTGGCTGCTGGAGACCGAGCCGGCCAGCCCGCCGGGCCAGCAGGTCAGCTACTCCAACGCGGGCTATGTCATCGCTGGCGCCATGCTGGAGGCGGCGACGGGCCAGGACTTCGAGGTCCTGCTGCGCAACTGGGCACAGGGCCTGGGCCTCGAACTCAGGCAGGCCTCGGCGGTCCATGGGCATCAGGGCGCGAGCCCGGCCGCGCTGGCACCCTACCAGCCCCTGCCGCCGCCCTGGCAGGCCTGGGTTGACGGCGCGATGAAGCCTGCGGGCAATGTCTGGCTCGACGCGGCCGGCTATGGCCGATGGCTGGCAGAACATCAACGAGCACTGCAGGGCGACCGCCATGGCCTGGCCCCGGACTATGTGCAGCGGCTACGCGAGCTGCCCGAGGGCGGCTATGCACTGGGCTGGTCCGCCGGCCTGGTCCAGGGCCGGCGCGCCCTGGTCCACACCGGCGCCTACGCCGGCTTCATGGGCATGGCCTGGCTGCAACAGGATGGCAAGAAGAGCTTCTTCGCGCTCAGCAATACCGAGGGCGGCTGGGTGCTGGAGGCGCTGGGCCAGGGCCTGATGCAGCTGGCGCTGCGCTGACACCCGTCAGTACAGGCCGCGCGTCCTTGCCATCAGCCGCGTCAGCCCCAGCATCGCATCGGTATGCGGCGTGGCCAGCTCCAGGCGCTGCGCGATCTCGCGCCCCGAAGCCACCAGGGCATCGAGCTCCAGCGGCCGGCCGGCCTCGACGTCCTGCAGCATCGAGGTCTTGAAGGCGCCCAGCTTGAGTGTCACTTGATGGCGCTCTTCGGGCGTCTGCTCGACGCCGCAGCCGATGCGCCCACCGATCTCGGCCGCCTCGCGCATCACATTCGTGACGAAACCGCGCACCAGCTCGTCGTCGAGGATGCGGTCGCAGGTCGCGCCGGTCAGCGCCGAGATCGGGTTCATGGTCATATTGCCCCAGAGCTTGAACCAGATGTCGCGCTGGATGCGCTCGGAGACCGTGGCGTTGAAGCCGGCACGACCCAGCAATGCGGCCAGCTGCTCGATGTGGGCAGGCCGGCCGCCTGCGGGCGCGCCGAGGATCAGGCCCATGCCCATCACATGGCGCACCAGGCCGGGCTCGGGTGTCGTGCAGCTGGCATGGACCACGCTGCCGATCACGCGCTCGGCCGGGATCAGACCGGCCACCAGGCCGCCGGGGTCGACCGACTCCAGCCGCAGACCCTCGAGCTCGCCGCCCAGTCCATCGAAGAACCACCAGGGGACGCCATTCATCGCCACCAGCACGCGCGCCTGATCGTTCATGTCCAGCAAGGCCTTGACGGCCGGGGCCACCGCCGCCAGCGCCGGGCCCTTGACGGCCAGCACGATCAGGTCCTGCGGGCCCAGCTCCTCGGGCCGCTCGCCGGCCGCTACGGGCACCAGCCAGCGCTCGCCGCCGGACTCGACACGCAGCCCCTGCTGCGCGCGCAAGGCCGCCAGCGTGGCGCCGCGCGCCAATGCGCTTAGCCTGACTTCGGCGCCCAGCCGGTGGCCCAGATGGCCGGCAAACCAGCCGCCGATGGCGCCGGCGCCCACAATGCACACTCTCATCGTCATTCCCGTTGCTGTGTCGAGCGCCCCTGGCCGGGGCGCAGGCGGCGAGTCTCGCACACCGCTGTAGGCGTCGACTGACAGGCGGCAGCGGCCGGCGCCGCTGGTCGCGGCGGGGCAAGAGACCTATGCTGCCCAGCAATGAGAACCTTGAGCTGCGAGCGCTGTGGCCAGCGCGTCTTCTTCGAGAACCTGGCCTGCGATGCCTGTGGCGCGGCGCTGGGTTTTGTGCCGGCCGAGCTGGGTTTCGGTGCCTTCGAGATCGGCAGCGACGGCGTCTGGCAGCGCCTCGCCGAGGGTGCCACCGCTCAGCGCCCTTGCAGCAACTACCGGCTCGAAGGCGTCTGCAACTGGATGCTGCCCGCCGACTCGGACCAGGCCCTGTGCCTGAGCTGCCGCTGCACCCATGTGATCCCCGCTTTGGGCAGGCCCGAGAACCGCGACCATTGGGCGCGCATCGAGCGCGCCAAGCGCCGGCTGTTCTACAGCCTCATCGCACTGAGCCTGCCGGCGCCCAGCAAGGACGACGACGCCGAGCACGGCTTGTCCTTCCACTTCCTCGAGCAGGTCACGCCGCAGCAGCGGGTGCTGAGCGGCCATGACAACGGGGTGATCACGCTCAATATCGCCGAGGCCGACGACGCCCGCCGCGAGCAGATGCGCGCCCATCTGCACGAACCCTACCGCACCCTGCTGGGCCACTTCCGCCACGAGATCGGCCACTACTACTGGGACCGCCTGGTCAGCGGCTCCGGCTGGCTGGCGAAATTCCGCACGCTGTTTGGCGACGAGCGCGCCGACTATGGCCAGGCATTGCAGCAGCACTACAGCGGGCCGCCGGCCGACTGGCGCTCCAGCTTCATCAGCCGCTATGCCAGCGCCCACCCCTGGGAGGACTGGGCCGAATGCTGGGCTCATTACATGCACATCCAGGACGGGCTGGAGAGCGCCGCCGCCTGGGGCCTGCGGCTGGAGCAGGCGCTGCCCGGCGGCGCGCCGGTGATCGCGCAGCCGCTGGCGCGCGAGGCCGAGCTGGCGCCGGCGCTGATCGAGCAATGGCTGCCGATCTCGCAGTTCATCAACGCGATGGACCGCAGCCTGGGCTCGCATGACAGCTATCCTTTCGCCATGCCGACGCCGGTGATCGAAAAGCTGGACTTCATCCACCGGCTGCTGGCTGCGGTCGGGCGTGGCGAGCTGGCCATGAACTTCTCGCAAACCATCGAATCGGAGCCCTGATATGGAAACCTCGTTTCATCGCTTCTCGGATCTGTTCGCCCAGCTGGGCCTGCCCTCGGACGAAGCCGGCATCCGCCGCTTCATCGGCAGCCATCGGCCGCTGCCGGCCGATATGAGGCTGGCGGACGCGCCGTTCTGGAGCCCGGCGCAGGCGGCGCTGCTGCGCGAGCAGGTGCGCCAGGACGCCGACTGGGCCGAGGTCATCGACCAGCTCAACGCTGCGCTGCACTGAGCGCCTTCTATCTATCGCTCGAGCCGGCCCGCATCCGGCGGCTGCCGGGCCTCCAGCTCGGCAAGCAGGGCTAGCGCGTGCTGCGACGAGGCTTGCCGTGCATCGCCCAGCGCCTGCCGAATCGCCAGCGACTTCAGGAAGCAATCCCGGGCCGGCCCGAAGCGCCGCTGTTCGGCGAGGCTGCGGCCCCAGTGGTGAAGCACATAGTGCTCCAGCTTGGTCCAGCTATGCAGACGGGCCAGCGCCAGCGCCTCGGCGAACAACGCATCCGCCTCGGCTCGCTCGCCACAGTACTGGCAGGCCGTGGCCAGCGCATGGAGCAGCCAGGCGGACGGCTCATGAGCGGGGTGCCGGCGCGCGGCGGGCAGGAACTCGCCGAGCAGTGCGCGAGCCGCCTGCTCCTGCCGGTCGGTCGTCAGCAGGCTGCCGAGATCGCCGGCAGGGTCGATCGCGCTCAGTACATCAGCCTCTGCCCGCGCTTGCGCCAGTCGCAACTCGGCGCCCGCGATGTCCTGGCGCAGCAACTCCGCATCGGGCGCGGTGAAGCGCAGGAAGAAGGTCTCGTCGGTGGCAGTCGGGTTGCTGCGGGATGAGTCAGTGTTCATTCTGCGGCAGGCCATCGGCGATGTCGTAGTAGTCGCCCTTCTCGGCAACGAAGATATGTCGCTCGAGCTGCAGCCCGGTGGCGCCGTCGAAAGCGCCCAGCGCGATCGAGGTCCAGTCACGTGCCAGCGGCTCCCAAAACAGCCATGAGCCGCAGCGGGAGCAGAAGCCACGCCGCACCTTGGCCGAGGACTGATACCAGCTCAGGTGTTCGGCGCCGGAGATCGTGACGGCCGCCTTGCTGACATTGGCCGATGCGAAGTAGTGGCCCGACTGCTTGCGGCACTGCTGGCAGTGGCAAGCGGTGGGTGCTTCGGCGGGCTCGCTCAACTCGAAGCGAACGAGTCCGCACTGACAGGAACCTTTGAGCATCAGGCGCCCTCCTGAGGCGCGATATCGAAGTGCAGCACCTCTTCTCGCACACCGAGCTTGGTGTAGAGCGCAATCGCGGGATCATCGCCATGGTCGGCCTGGACAAAGATGACATAGATGCCGTGTTCGCGGGCCCATGTCTTCAACGCCTCGATCATCGCCGTCGCCACGCCCTGCCGTCGGTGCGCTTCAGCGACGGCGAGATCGTAGATGTACAGCTCCGACCGGGCCTGTTCAAACTTGGGCAGCACATAGGCGGCCAACCCACCCACGACGCTGGAGCCGGACAGCGCGGCGATGGCGACAAAGTTCCGGCCCGACAGCAAACCCGCCAGATAGCCGTCGTCGGGCTGCAGTGCCGTGTAGGTGGCTGTCTCGTCGAAGGCCTGCCCGAACAGGGCAAGCATCGCACGCATCGATGCGATGTCAGCACCGCCGAGCACCTGGATATGGACGGAGTCGCTCATCGTTCCCCTGCGGGCTGGAAAGGTTCAGATTCCGAAGTTGCGACGGCAATATAAAACGAATCGGAGCTCAGACCGTAAGGAACCGGTGGCAAGGCAGAAAGCAACGCTTTTCTTGGCCCAGCTCAAGACAGGAATGCCGAGCCCGGCGCTCAATCGGTACATCACTCACGCCTCGCGAAGCCACCATGCACGCACTCAAAGACCTGTTCACCACCGACGTCGGCCTGATGAGCCTGGGCGGCCTCGTTTTCATGCTGGGCATGGCGGTGTTCTTCGTTCGCTACTTCCTGCGCCATATCCGCGAGGATGCGGCGCGCGCCGAGCGCGACCAAGCAAGGTAGCGCAAGCTGGCGCAGAATCGCCCCTCTGCGTCTTCAGCCACCTTGCGCCGTCCATGCCCGATCTCTCCGCCTTCCCCATCACCCACCGCTGGCCCGCCCAACACCCCGAGCGCCTGCAGCTCTACTCGCTGCCCACGCCCAACGGCGTCAAGGTCTCCATCCTGCTAGAGGAGCTGGGCCTGCCCTACGAGGCTCATCTGGTCAGCTTCGACAGCAACGATCAGCTCACGCCCGAGTTCCTGTCGCTGAACCCGAACAACAAGATCCCGGCCATCCTCGACCCGCAGGGCCCGGGCGGCGCGCCGCTGGCCCTGTTCGAGTCGGGTGCGATCCTGATCTATCTGGCCGAGAAGACGGGTCAGTTCTTGCCGCAAGACCCGGCCCTGCGCTACGAGACCATCCAGTGGCTGATGTTCCAGATGGGCGGCGTCGGCCCGATGTTCGGCCAGCTGGGCTTCTTCCACAAGTTCGCCGGCAAGGACTATGAGGACAAGCGCCCGCGCGAGCGCTATGTGGCCGAGTCCAAGCGCCTGCTTGGCGTGCTGGAACAGCGCCTGACCGGCCGCGACTGGATCATGGGCAGCGAGTACACGATCGCCGACATCGCGATCCTTCCCTGGGTCAACAACCTGGTCGGCTTCTACGGCGCCGGCGAGTTGGTCGGCTTCGCCGAGTTCCCGCAGCTGCAGCGGGTCTTGCAGGCCTTTCTGGCGCGGCCGGCGGTGACGCGCGGCTTGTCGATACCGGCACGCAACTAAGAATCGGGCAAGCGAGTCGGGTTAAGGTAGCGCCCCATGAAAACTGCACTCTGGATCTTCATCGCATTCCTGGCCGCCGTCTGGAGCGGCTGTGCCTGGCTCAGCATCGAGCTGCTGCAATGGCTGGCCGCGCGCCTGAGCGCCGGCGACGCCGGCGAGCTGGAGCGCGCCATCGCCCAATGGCCGCTGCCCGCCTGGCTGGAGTATTGGATAGACCCGGCCTGGGCCGAGATGCTGCGCAGCGGTCTGACGGGTCTGATGGCCGCGATCACCCATGCTGCGCCCTGGCTGGGCACGGCCATGGGCTGGCTGCTGCCGCTGGCTTGGGTGATCTGGGGCGGCGGTCTGCTGGCCTTGCTGGCACTGGGCGCCTTGCTGAACCTGCTGCTGAATCAGGCCCGGCCGACGCCGGCGCGCTGATCGCGCGGCCAGCTCGGCGGCGTAGCCGAACTCAAGCCTCGTCGTACAACACCGGCATCCGCCCCTTCCAGCGCTGCCAGGTCGGCTCCTCGCAGAGCAGCTCGGCCATGCAATGCGCGACATTGATGCGGCTGCTGCGTCCCGAGTCGAAGAGGGCGCTGCGGGTCGGCGAGGGATGCAGTGTGTAGGGCGTCGGCTGCTCGCTGTCGACCAGGGCATCGGGCCGCAGCACCGCCCATTCGATCCCCTGCGCCTGGGCGCCGACCCGGCGCCGCAGTTGTTCGGCGGCCTGCTCGTTATCCGCATGGGGCGGCAGCAGCAGTCGCAGCAGCGCGAGCAGGCTGTGCTGGCCCCAGGAGATGGGCTCGGAGAGATCCTGGTTGCGCACGCCGGCGCTGCACATCAGCACGAAGCGGACCGGCCGCGCCGGCCGTAGCGCGGCGATGGCCTCGCACAGGCGACGGGTCGTCTCGGTCACCAGCCGACGCGGCGGGCCGAACATGCCGCGCCAGCTCATCGTGTGCCCGATGCAGGAGGCCACGGCATCGCAGCCCTCGACTTGACGGGCCAGATCGGCGGCCGACAGATCCAGCGCGCTGCTGCCGACCAGGCTCAGGCCCGGCGCCTCCCTGAGCGCCTGCGGCAGCCGCCCGGGTGCCCGCAGCAGGACCCTGACCCGGTGCCCGCGCGCCAGCAACTCGGCCACCAGCAGCCGCCCGGTGGCACCGCTGGCACCCACGACCAAGCATGTCATCGTCATCAACCGCCCCCCTTTGCCACAGAGTCTCCCAGCATAGCGATGACACCGGCGTGACAGGCAAGACCCGGCCCCCCTGCGGTCGCGGCCGGGCGTCAGATAAACCCAGGTCCGGCAGGCCCTTGTTGTCGCCGCCTTGACCTCAAGCCGAGTTGAGGTTCGAGACTGGCGACTTCTCTCACCAAACCATCGATCCCACCGATGCCAGCCAAAGCCATGAACACATCGACCACCCTGCTCAGCTTCCACAACCCCGCCGGCCTCTATGACCCGGCACCCAATGGCTATTCCCACCTGGCCCTCGTTCAGGGTCCGGCCCGCTGGCTGCTGCTGTCCGGCCAGGGCGGCGAACACCCCAGCGCCGGCCTGCCCGAGGACTTCGAGGGCCAGCTGGCGCAATGCCTGAGCAATGTGCAGACCGCGCTGCGCGCGGGCGGCGCCGACCTGCGGGACGTGGCGCGCCTGACCGTGCTGGTGGTCGGACACAGCGAAGCCAGGCTGGCGCAGTTCAGCCAGGCGCTGAAATCGCTGTGGGGCGAGGCGCCGACGCCGGCCTGCACGCTGATCCCGGTGCCGCGCCTGGCCCTGGACGGCATGCTGATCGAGATCGAGGCCACGGCAGTGCTGACACCCCCCAAGGCCGGGAGCGGCTGACAGCGCCCGCTTAAGCCGGCGCGCCCAGGCGCCGGCTCAGCTCGGCCGCCGCCCGCCTGACCTCCTCGGCCAGGCCGGGCTTGAGCCGGCTGCTGGGCAGGCTCAGGGTCAGAGCGCCGACCAGCTCGGCCTGCGCGCCGAACACCGGGGCGGCGATGCCGCTCAGACCCTCGACGCGGTCGCCGCTGATCTCGGCCACGCCGGCCTGGCGGATCTCTTCATAGCGCTTGCCGCGTGCGCCCGAGAAGGCCAGCAGCACCCGCCCGCCCGCGCCTCTGTCCAGCGGCAGCAGATCACCGGCGCTCAGATGGTCGCGCAGCGGCTGCGGCGAATCGACCCGGTACAGGCACAGCCGCTGCTCGCCCTGGCGCACATGCAGGGCCGCGCTCTCGCGGGTGCGCGCCACCAGTGCGCGCAGCACCGGCATCACCTCGGCTTCCAGCGAGAAGCCCGCCGCCCGAATGGACTGCAGGCGGGCCAGCTCCGGCCCGAGCGCATAAGCGCCATCGGCCTGGCGCTGCAGCAGCCGGCCATGCTCCAGCGAGGCCAGCAGGCGCAAGGCCGTGCTCTTGTAGAGCCGGGTGCGCTGGGCCAGCTCGGCCAGGCTGAGGGCGCGATCACCGGCGCGGAAGGCGCTCAGCAGGCTCAAGGCCTTGTCGACCGCGCCGACACCGCCGGGCGCGGCCTGGGTTTCGGCCAACGAGGGGGTGGCGGATTTCCTGGGCATTGACGGGGCTCGCGACAAACGCGATACTTTTCGGAACACAGTTCCATCTTATAGAACAACCCCATCATGTCAAGCAGCGTCCTGATCAGCGAGGTCGGCCCGCGCGACGGCCTGCAGAGCATCGCCAGCGTGATGCCTACCGCCGCCAAGCGGCGCTGGCTGGACGCACTGCACGCGGCCGGCCTGCGCGAGATCGAGGTCGGCTCCTTTGTGCCGGCACGGCTGCTGCCGCAGATGGCCGATGTGGCCGAGGTCGTTGCCCATGCACTGACCCTGCCGGGCTTGCGCGTGCTGGCCCTGGTGCCCAATGTTCGCGGCGCCGAAGCGGCCATCACCGCCGGTGCCCACAAGATCAGCCTGCCGATCTCGGCCAGCGAGGCCCATTCGCTGGCCAATGTGCGCAAGACGCCCGAGGCCATGGTCGAGGAGCTGCGCGCGGTCGCCGCGCTGCGCCGGGAGCGCGCGCCGCAGATGGGGGTCGAGGTGGGGCTGTCCACCGCCTTCGGCTGCACCCTGGCCGGCCGGGTCGATGAGGATGCGGTGCTCCGTCTGGCTTTGGCCTGCGCCGAAGCCGGGGCCGACGAGGTGGGCCTGTCCGACACCGCCGGCATGGCCAACCCGGCCCAGGTACGGCGGCTGTTCACGCGGCTGCGCGCCGAGCTGGGGCCGCGCGCCGGCGCTGCCCATCTGCACAACACGCGGGGGCTGGGCCTGGCCAACTGCCTGGCGGCTTTCGATGTCGGCGTCAGGACCTTCGATGCCTCGCTGGGCGGCCTGGGCGGCTGCCCCTATGCGCCGGGCGCCTCGGGCAATGTGGTCACCGAGGACCTGGTCTTCATGTTCGAGGCCATGGGCGTGGACACCGGCATCGACATCCACAAGCTGCTGGCCGCCCGCACGCCGCTGCGCGAGGGTCTGCCCGGCGAGGCGGTCTACGGCATGCTGGCCGAGGCCGGGCTTCCCAAAGGATTTCAGTGATGACGCAAGAGCAAAGACAGCAAGACCTGCCACAGGCCGGCAAGAGCGCAGACCTGCCACTGGCAGGTCTGCGAGTGATCGAGTTCACCCATATGGTGATGGGGCCGACCTGCGGCATGGTGCTGGGCGATCTGGGCGCCGAGGTCATCAAGGTCGAGCCGCTCACCGGCGACAACACCCGCAAACTGCTGGGCTCGGGGGCCGGTTTCTATCCGATGTTCAACCGCAACAAGCTCAGCCTTGCGCTGGACATCAAGCACCCCAAGGGCCTGGAGATCGTGCTGAAGCTGCTGGCCAGCGCCGATGTGTTCAGCGAGAACTTCAAGAGCGGGGCTATGGAGCGGCTGGGCCTGGGTCACGACGCGCTGACGGCGCTGAACCCGCGCCTGATCTATGTCTCGCACAAGGGCTTTCTGCCCGGCCCCTACGAGCACCGCACCGCGCTGGACGAGGTGGTGCAGATGATGGGCGGTCTGGCCTATATGACAGGCCGGCCGGGCGATCCGCTGCGCGCCGGTTCCAGCGTCAACGACATCATGGGCGGGCTGTTCGGCGCGATCGGCGTGCTGGCCGCGCTGCAGCAGCGCCATGTCACCGGGCGCGGCCAGCCCGTGCAGTCGGCCCTGTTCGAGAACAATGTCTTTCTGGTGGCCCAGCACATGATGCAGTTCGCGGTCACCGGCAAGCCCGCCGCGCCCATGCCCGAGCGCATCTCGGCCTGGGGCATCTACGACGTTTTCACGGTCAGGGATGGCGAGCAGATCTTCCTGGCCGTTGTCAGCGACACCCAGTGGGCGCTGTTCTGCGAGGCCTTCGGCCTGGCCGAGCTGCGCGCCGATGCGCGCCTGGCCAGCAATAACGACCGGGTGCGTGCGCGCGACTGGCTGATCCCGGCGCTGCGCGAGCGCCTGGCGCCCCGGCCGGCCGCCGAGATCGCTGCGGTGTTCGAGGCCCAGGGCCTGCCGTTCGCACCCATCACCCGGCCCGAGCAGCTGATGGAAGACCCGCATCTGCTGGCCACCGGCGGCCTGGCGCCGCTGACCCTGCCCGACGGCCGCGAGACCCGCGTGCCGCTGCTGCCGCTGAGCCTGGACGGCCGGCGCCTGGGCCTGCGCGAGCAGCCGCCGACGCTGGGCCAGCACAACCACCGCCTGCTGGCCGAGCTGGGCTATCGCGAGACCGACATCACGGCCTTGATCGCCGAGGGCGTGCTGGCCTAGGCGGGCGCCGCGCCGAAGGCGGACAATCGCAGGGTTTCGGGCCGCAGGCCCGTCAACCCGCCGCCTGGCGGCCCTTCCGTGCAGCACAGCTCCCCGCCCTCCTCCCACAGCCCTATCGTGCCCGCCTACCAGGACTGGCTGGCCCTGCGTTCCTGGCCGGTGCTGCGCTTCGTCTATGCGATCGGCGGCCTGATCCCCTTGCTCTATCTGCTGGGCGACTGGCTGATCGAGCCGGCCGCCGCCGAGGTGCTGCGCCTGCGCCTGGGCTATCTGCTGTTCTGGGCCGTGCTTAGTGCCCTGAGCTTCAAGCCCGGCTGGCGGCTGCCGATGGCGCTGTCCTACCCGCTCTACACCCTGGTGGGCGTCAGCTTCGCCTGCCTGATTGACGGCCAGCTGCTGGGCCGGCCCGAGTTCATTCTGGCCACCTCGCTCCTATATCTAATGGGGCTGCTGATCGCCAAGTCCAGCCTGGCCCTGGTGCTGGTCTGCGGCGGCCTGACCGTGCTGGCCACGGCCGTGCTGCTGCCGGCCCTGGGTCTGGACGCGACGACCGTCAAGCGCGTGGTCTTCTTCCATCTGCTGTGGGCCGGCGTCTGCGGCGTGGCCGCCTGGGTGATCCAGCGCCTCAATCGCCAGCTCTACCGCACCGAGAGCGAGCTGCACCAGTTGCTGGCCGTGAACCAGCATCTGCTGGCCGAGACCGAACTGCTGGCCCGCACCGATGCGCTGACCGCGCTGCCGAACCGGCGCCAGTTCTTCCGCGCCGCCGAGAGCGCGCTGGCCGAGAGCCGCGCCAGCGGTCGGCCGCTGGCCCTGCTGGCGCTGGATGTCGACCACTTCAAGCGCATCAACGACAGCGGCGGCCACCAGCTCGGCGACACGGTGCTGCGCGAGGTGGCGCTCTGCTGCCGCGCCAGCCTGCGCGACAGCGATCTGGCCGCCCGAATCGGCGGCGAGGAGTTCGCGCTGCTGCTGCCCGGCACCGGGCTGGCGCAGGCGGAGCAGCTGGCCGAGCGGCTGCGCCTGGCCATTGCCGAGCTGCAGCTGCCGGCCGCTGTGACGGTCAGTATCGGTTGCGCCGAGCTGGCGCCCGGCATGGCCAGCGCCGACGCGCTGCTGGCGCGCGCCGACGAGGCCCTGTATGCCGCCAAGGACGGCGGCCGCAACCGCGTCAGCGCCGGGCGGCGCAGCCCAGCCCAGGGATTGGCGCACTGATTTGTGGCCGGTGGCCGGTCGCCTGGGGCGAAGCGCCGTGCCGAGCTGTTAGCGTCGCACTCATGCATGCCCGCCAACGCCATCTGCTGATCGCGGCCTACCTGGCTCTGGTGCTGGGTCTGGGCCTGCTGCAAGGCCTGGCCGAGCTGCAGCACTATCTGGCGGCTGGCGGGCGCCATCCCTGGGAGCCGCTGCTGTGGGAACTCAGCTCCACCGTCTGCACCGGCGCGCTGGGCCTGGCCCTGTACCGCTGGCATGTGGCCGGCCTGGGACTGGCGCGCTGGCGCCAGCTGGGCCGCCATCTGCTGGGCCTGCTGGTCTATATCCTGGCCCATGTGGCCGGCATGTTCGCGATCCGTTTCGCGGTCTATGCGGTGATGGGGCTGAACTACCGGCCGGGCAGCGCGCTGGCCGTACTGAGCTACGAGGCCGCCAAGGACATAGGCAGCTATGCGCTGATGCTGGCGATCTGTCATGGCCTGCATCTGTTCTTCGCTGACCAGCGGCGCGAGCAGGAGCTGCAGCGGCTGCGCGGCGCGCTGGCCGAGGCCCAGCTGGCGCGGCTGACCGAGCAGGTGCAGCCGCATTTCCTGTTCAACACTCTGAACCTGATCTCTTCGGTGATGTACGAGGATGTGGCGCGCGCCGACCGCATGCTGTGCCAGCTGGCCGATCTGCTGCGCCAGAACCTGGCGGCCCAGGCCCAGGGCTGGCACAGCCTGGCGGACGAGCTGCGCCTGGTCGAGCCTTTTCTGGTCCTGATGCAGGCGCGCTTCGGCGAGCGGCTGCGCGTCACCATCGAGGCCGATGCGCAGGCGCGCGAGTGCCGGCTGCCGGCCCTGCTGCTGATCTCGCCGGTGGAGAACGCGATCAAGCACGACGTGGCGCAGAGCAGCGCGGCCGTCGAGGTCGGTATCCGGGCGACGCTGGAGCAGCAGGGTCAGGTCTTGCGGCTGGAGGTCATCAACAGTGGCCAGGCCCCGCTGCGCAGCGAACGCGCCGGCGCCATCGGCCTGGCCAATCTGCGTGAGCGCCTGCACAGCAGCTTCGGCGCCGCCGCCTCCTGCAGCCTGGACGCCAGGCCCGAGGGCGGCGCCCGGCTGCTGATACGCCTGCCGGCGCAGGTGCAGGTGGTGGCATGAGACTGCTGATCGTCGACGACGAACCGCCGGCGCTGGCCAAGCTGCGCCGTCTGCTGGCGCCCATGGCCGAAATCAGCTGGCTGGGCGAGGCCGGCAACGCCGAGCAGGCGCTGGCCCTGCTGGCCCGCGAGCGCATCGACGCGGTGCTGCTGGACATCCAGATGCCGGGGTTCAGCGGCCTGGAGCTGGCGCTGCAGCTGCCGGCCGGCGTCGCCTGCGCCTTCTCGACCGCCTACGACGCCCATGCGCTGCGCGCCTTCGACCTGAATGCGGTGGACTATCTGCTCAAGCCCTACACGCCGGAGCGACTGGCCGAGACCGTGCGCCGCCTGCGCCAGCGTCTGGCGACGCCGCCCGCCGGTCTCGCCCGGGGCGGCCTGCTCGGCGCGCTGCGGCAGCTGCAGCCGCTGGACGGACACTGGCTGGTGGAGCAGGCGCGCGGCGGCCTGCTGAAGCTGCCGCTGGCCCAGCTTCAATGGGTGGCGGCGGCCGACAACTACATCGAGCTGCATGCGCCGCCGGCCTGCTATCTGGAGCGCCGCAGCCTGGCCGATTTCCTGCAGCATCCGGCCGCCACAGCGTTCCTGCGCATCCACCGCAGCCATGCGGTCAACCCGGCCCATATCCAGGCCCTGCGCGCACTGCCCCATGGCGAGGCCATGCTGACGCTCAGCGGCGGCCAGCAGCTGCGGGTCTCGCGCAGCTATCGCAAGCAACTCGCCCCGGGCTGAGGGCGAACCGCCCCGGCGCGCTTGGACAGTGCGAGCGGGCTTGCGATGCTGGACCCATGAACAGCACCCCACGCCTCTTCTTCCTCGACTGGCTGCGCATCCTGGCCTTCGGCCTGCTGGTCCCCTACCACGTCGGCATGTACTACGTCAGCTGGGACTGGCATGTGAAGAGCCCGCAGGCCGGGCCGGCGATCGAGCCGCTGATGCTGCTGTCGGGGCCGTGGCGCTTGTCGCTGCTGTTCTTCATCGCCGGCGCCGCGACCCAGGCCCTGCTGCGCCGCGAGCCCGGGGCCGGCTTTGTCGCGCAGCGCAGCCGGCGCCTGCTGTGGCCACTCGCATTCGGCATGCTGCTGATCGTGCCGCCGCAGGCCTATTTCGAGGTGCTCACCAAGGTGGCCTATAACGGCAGCTATGCCGATTTCATGGGGCTCTATCTGCGCGGCTATGGCGGCTTCTGCCGTGCCGACGATTGCCTGATCCTGCCGACCTGGAACCATCTCTGGTTCCTGCCCTATCTCTGGGTCTACGGCCTGATTGCCTGGGCGCTGGCGCGCTGGGCACCACGCGCGCTGGACCGGCTGGCCGAGCGCCTGCCGAGCCGCCCGGCGCCGCTGCTGCTGGGTCTGGCCCTGCCCTTGATCGCCGCCAAATGGCTGCTGGCGCCGCACTTCCCTGCCAGCCATGATCTGGTCAGCGACTGGTACAACCATGCGCACTACCTGAGCGTCTTCCTGCTGGGCCTGCTGATCGTGCGGCGCGCCGACCGGGGGGCGGCGCTGTGGGACGCGCTGGCCGCGCTGCGCTGGCGGGCGCTGACGCTGGCGCTGGCCAGCTGGGCGCTGACCCTGCTGTACTGGCGCGCCTATCAAGACCTGGCCCCCATCGAGCCGCTGCGCTGGCTGCAGCGCCTGCTGTGGGGCGGCATCGCCTGGTGGGCCATCGCGGCGGCCTGCGGCTTCGCGCGCCGCTGGCTGGACCATGACGGCCCCTGGCGCCAACGCCTCGGCGCGGCGGTGTTCTGCCTCTACATCCTGCACCAGACCCTGATCGTGCTGCTGAGCCAGGCGCTGGCGCCGCTGGCCCTGCCGGCGCCGGCCGAGGGGCCGCTGCTGATCGCGCTGACCCTGCTTTTCAGCGCGCTGGGCTACGGACTGGCGCGGCGCGGGCCGGCGCTGCTGCGCTCTGGCCTAGGGATTGCCGGGCCGGCGCACGGGGACATGCCCCAGCGGCGACAATCCAACCCTCCCCGCAACAGCACCCTCTCCTCATGAAATATCTGCACACCATGGTGCGCGTCACCGATCTGGACGCCTCGCTGAAGTTCTACCGCGACGCGCTGGGCATGGTCGAGGTGCGCCGCAGCGAGCACGAGGCCGGCCGCTTCACGCTGGTCTATCTGGCCGCCCCCGGCGACGAAGCCGGCAAGTATCAACCGCAGGTCGAGCTGACCTATAACTGGCCCGATGCCGAGGGCCGGAGCGAGGTCTACACCGGCGGCCGCAACTTCGGCCACCTGGCCTTCGCCACGCCCGATATCTACGCCGCCTGCCAGCGCCTGCAAGACCATGGCGTGACCGTGCTGCGCCCGCCGCGCGACGGCCGCATGGCTTTTGTGCGCTCGCCCGACAACATCTCGGTCGAACTCTTGCAGGACGGCCCGGCGCTGGCCCCGGCCGAGCCCTGGGCCTCGATGGCCAACACCGGCAGCTGGTAAGCCTGGCGGCCGCCACGCCGGCCTGTCCCCGGCGGGCCGCAGTCTGTCGGATCGCTCTGGTGCCGTCGTCGACCTGCCCTTAGTCTGCAAGCATTGCAAACCAGGAGGAACGACCATGTCCATCAGCGACGATCTTGAAAAACTCGGCGACCTGCATCAGCGCGGCGCGCTCAGCGACGAGGAGTTCGCCCGCGCCAAGGCCCGGCTGCTGGCCGGCGATGTCGGCAGCGGCGCACCGGGTGCTGCCGCGATCAACGAGCTGCGCCGCAGCCGCGATGACCGCTGGATCGGCGGGGTCTGTGGCGGCCTGGCCCGCATCACCGGCATGGCCTCCTGGGTCTGGCGCCTGGGTTTCACCTTGCTGGCCCTGTGCGGCGGCACCGGGGTGCTGTTCTATCTGCTGATGTGGATCTTTGTGCCGCAGGACTAGGGCCGACCCCGATCAGACCGCGCACGCCGCGCTGCTAGCATGGCCCGGCAGTTCAGCTAGGCAGTTCCGTTCCGGTCCTACGGAGGTTACCCATGCAAGAGCAAGCGTTGCGCGATCTGATCGAGGATGTGCGCGAGGGCCGACTGGCCCGACGGTCTTTCATCCAACGCATGCTGGCCCTGGGCCTGACGGCGCCGCTGGCGGGTCAGATGCTGCTCAATGCCGGCATCGCCCAGGCCCAGACCCGCTCCGGCTACAAGCCCACCAAGCGCGGCGGCGGCGGCGCGCTGAAGCTGCTGTGGTGGCAGGGGGCCACGCTGCTGAACCCGCACTTCGCCACCGGCACCAAGGACCAGGAAGGCGCGCGCATCTTCTACGAGCCGCTGGCCGCCTGGGACCCCGACGGCAATCTGGTGCCCATTCTCGCGGCCGAGATTCCCAGCCAGGCCAACGGCGGCCTGGCCAAGGACGGCATGTCGGTGATCTGGAAGCTCAAGCGCGGCGCCACCTGGCACGACGGGAAGCCCTTCACCGCCGATGACTGCGTGTTCAACTGGGAATACGCCAGCAACCCGGACACGGCCGCCGTCACGATAGGCACCTACAAGGACTGCAAGGTCGAGAAGATCGACAGCCACACCGTCAAGGTCATCTTCAAGAAGCCCACGCCCTTCTGGGCCGACCCCTTTGTCGGCACCCGCGGCATGCTGATCCCCAAGCATCTGTTCGCTGACTTCACCGGCGCCAAGTCGCGCGAGGCGCCGACCAATCTGAAGCCGGTCGGCACCGGGCCCTACAAGTTCGTCGATTTCAAGCCGGGCGATATGGTGCGCGGCGCGATCAACACCGGCTACCACTTCGAGCATCGCCCCTTCTTCGACACGATAGAAATGAAGGGCGGCGGCGACGCGGTCTCGGCGGCGCGCGCGGTGATACAGACGGGCGAGTTCGACTACGCCTGGAATATGCAGGTCGAGGACGAGATTCTGAAACGGCTGGAGGCCGGCGGCCGTGGCCGCGCCGAAATCACGCCGGGCGGCAATATCGAGTTCATCGTGCTGAATATGGCCGACCCTTGGACCGAGACCGAGGGTGAGCGCGCGCACCCGAAGAGCCGCCACCCCATCCTGTCGGACCCGGCGGTGCGCAAGGCCCTGGGCCTGCTGGTGGACCGTGCGGCGGTGCAGGAGTTCATCTACGGCCGCACCGGCGTGGCCACGGCCAACTTCCTGAACAACCCGGAGCGCTTCCGCTCCAAGACCATGAAATGGGAGTTCAGCATCGACAAGGCCGGTGCGCTGCTGGACGCGGCCGGCTGGAAGAAGGGCGGCGACGGCATCCGCGAGAAGGGCGGCAAGAAGCTCAAGCTGGTGTTCCAGACCTCGATCAACGCGCCGCGCCAGAAGACCCAGGCCATCGTCAAGCAGGCGGCGCAAAAGGCCGGCATCGATCTGGAGCTGAAGTCGGTGACCGCCTCGGTGTTCTTCTCCTCGGACGTCGGCAACCCCGACACCTACACCAAGTTCTTCTGCGACGTGCAGATGTACACGACGACGATGACGCAGCCCGACCCCGAGCTGTTCATGAACCAGTTCGCCTCCTGGGAAGCCGCCAGCAAGGACAATAAATGGCAGGGCCGCAATCTCTCGCGCTGGAGCAACGAGGAGTATGACAAGGCCTTCCGTGCGGCCGAGAGCGAGCTGGACCCGGTCAAGCGCGCCGCACTGTTCATCCGCATGAACGAGCTGGTGTGCAGCGATCCGGTGGTGATCCCGGTGGTCTACCGGCCGCGTGTGGCGGCGGTCGCCAACAAGCTCTATGCGCCGCTGAGCGGCTGGGACAACGATATGTGGAACCTGAAGGACTGGTTCAAGGAAGCCTGAGCCCCATCGTTGCAGCACCGCCGCTGAATGTTCCAATACCTGCTGCGCCGTCTGCTCTACGCGCTGCCCAGCCTGCTGGGCATCAGCGTCGTGCTGTTCACCGTGCTGGCGCTGGCGCCCGGCGACCCCTTCGAGGAGCTGGCCACCAACCCGAATGTGCCGGCCGAGGTGCGCCAGATGCTGCGCGCCAAGTTCGGCCTCGATGACCCCGTCTGGCAGCGCTATTTCCGCTGGCTGTTCGCGATGTTCCAGGGCGATTGGGGCTTCTCCTTCGTCAGCCGCGTCGATGTGGACCAGCTGATCCTGCAGCGCCTGCCGACCACCCTGGTCATCATCGGCAGCTCGCAGATCCTCGCGCTGCTGATCGCGATACCGGTGGGCGTCTATGCCGCGACCCGGCCCTACTCGGTCTTCGACCAGATCGCCAACACGCTGGCCTTTGTCGGCTTCTCGCTGCCGACCTTCTTCACCGGCCTGCTCTTGATCCTGTTGTTCTCGATCCAGCTCGACTGGCTGCCCTTTGTCTACCGGGCCGATATCGCGGCCACGGGCTGGGCCTGGTGGTGGGAACACCTCAAGCAGTCCATCATGCCGGTGGCCGTGCTGGGCCTGTTCCAGGGCGCCAGCTGGACCCGCTATGTGCGCTCGGCGGTGCTGGATGTGATCAAGCTCGACTATGTGACCACGGCCCGCTCCAAAGGCCTTTCCGAGGGCGGCGTCGTGATCAAGCATGTGCTGCGCAATGCGCTGATCCCGGTCGTCACCCTGGTGGCGCTGCAGATGCCGGCGGTGTTCGGCGGCGCCATCGTCACCGAGCAGATCTTCCGCATCCCCGGCATCGGCTCGCTCTTGATCAGCGCCATCCTGGCCAATGACACGCCGGTGATCATGGCGGTGACCTTTGTGTTCGCCTGCCTGGTGATCTTCTTCAACCTCCTGGCCGATCTGCTCTATGGCTGGCTCGACCCCCGCATCAGCTACCGCTAGCGCCCATGTCTCGCCCTGGGGCGAGGCCTGGCGACGCTTCAAGCGCCACCGCATGGCCATGCTCAGCCTGGTGATCCTGCTGCTGATGGTGACGGCCGTGCTGGTCGGGCCCTGGCTCTGGCCCGTCGCGATCAACGATATCGACTTCAGCGCACGGCTCAAGAGCCCCTCGCTGGCCCACCCGCTGGGCACCGACGATCTGGGCCAGGACCTGCTGGCCCGCCTGCTCTACGGCGGCCGCATCTCGCTGGCCGTGGGTCTGGCGGCGATGCTGATGGCCGTGATCGTCGGTGTGCTGATCGGCGCAATCGCCGGCATCTCGCGCGGCAGCGTCGATGCGGCGCTGATGTGGCTGACCGATCTGTTTCTCTCGCTGCCCCAGCTGCCCTTGCTGCTGCTGATCATCTATCTGTTCCGCGACGGGCTGAAGGAGACCTTCGGCCCCGAGGTCGGCGTCTTCATCCTGATCGTCGTCGTGATCGGTGGCTTCCGCTGGATGCCGGTGGCGCGGCTGGTGCGGGCGCAGTTCTTCTCGCTGCGCGAGAAGGAGTTCGTCGAGGCGGCGCGGGCCCTGGGCGCGAGCACGCCGCGCCAGGTCACGCGCCACATCCTGCCCAATGCGCTGGGCCCGGTGATCGTGGCCGGCACCATCGATGTGGCGGCCGCCATCATTGCCGAGTCGACGCTGTCCTTTCTGGGCCTGGGCTTCCCGCCCGACATCCCGACCTGGGGCCGCATCCTCTTCGATGCCAAGGACTATCTGGACATCGCGCCGCACTGGGCCCTCTTCCCCGGCCTGGCGATCTTTCTGGCCGTGCTGACGATCAACTTCATCGGCGACGGTCTGCGCGACGCCCTCGATCCGCGCAAGGTGATGTGATGAGCACCGACGCACCGTTGCTCGATATCCGCGGCCTGAAGACCCACTTTGCCACCGATGCCGGCTGGCTGCATGCGGTCGATGGTGTCGACCTGACGGTGCAACGCGGCGAGACGGTCTGCGTGGTCGGCGAGTCGGGCTGCGGCAAGTCGGTCACCGCGATGAGCGTGCTCAAGCTCTTGCCGATGCCGCCGGGCCGCATCGTCGCCGGGCAGATCCTCTGGCAGGGCCGCGACCTGGTCACGCTGCCCGAGAGCGAGATGCGGCGCATCCGCGCCAAACAGATCGCCATCGTGTTCCAGGAGCCAATGACCTCGCTGAACCCGGTCTACACGGTGGGCCAGCAGATCGCCGAGGTGCTGCGCCTGCAGGAGGGGCTGAACCGGCGCGATGCGATGGACCGCGCGGTCGAGATGCTGCGCCTGGTCAATATCCCGACGCCGGAGCGCCGCGTGCGCGACTATCCGCACCAGTTCTCCGGCGGCATGCGCCAGCGCGTGATGATTGCGATGGCCTTGAGCTGCAATCCGCAGCTCTTGATCGCCGACGAGCCGACCACCGCGCTGGACGTGACGATACAGGCCCAGATCCTGGAGCTGCTGGCCGAGCTGAAGGCACGGCTGGGCATGAGCATCCTCTTGATCACCCATGCCATGGGCGTGGTCGCCGAGGTCGCGCAGCGCGTCGTGGTGATGTATGCCGGCAAGGTGATCGAGGAGGCCACGGTCGAGCAGCTGTTTGCCAACCCGCGCCACCCTTACACCCAGGGCCTGATCCGCTCGATCCCGCGCATCGACCTGGCCGCCACCCACAAGGTCCGCCTGGAGGCGATTGCCGGCACGGTGCCCAAGCTGATCAACCCGCCCGAGGGCTGCCGCTTCGCGCCGCGCTGCAAATACGCCAGCAGCGCCTGCACCCAGGCCACGCCAGCGCTGCGCGAGATCGCGCCCGGCCACAAGGTCGCCTGCATTCTATGAGCACCACACCGCTGCTGAAGGTCGAGAACCTGGTCAAGCACTTCCCGATCAAGGGCGGGCTGCTGGGCCGCGAGCAGGCCCGCGTGCATGCGGTCGATGGCGTCAGCTTCGAGCTGATGGCCGGTGAGACCCTCGGCCTGGTCGGCGAGTCGGGCTGTGGCAAGTCGACCACCGGCCGCTGCATCCTGCGCCTGATCGAGCCGAGCTCGGGCCAGGTCTGGTTCGATGGTCGCGAAGTCACGGCGTTGGGCAAGAGCGAGCTGCGCGCCTTGGCGCGCGATATGCAGATCATCTTCCAGGATCCCTATGCCTCGCTGAACCCGCGCATGACGGTGGGCGCCATCATCGGCGAGGCACTGACCATCCACAAGCTCGCCAAGACCCGGGCCGACTACGAGGGCCGCATCGTCGAGCTGCTGGAGACGGTGGGCCTGTCCGCCGACCATCTGCGCCGCTACCCGCATGAGTTCTCCGGCGGCCAGCGCCAGCGCATCGGCATCGCCCGCGCGCTGGCGGTCAGCCCCAAGCTGATCGTCTGCGACGAGGCGGTGTCGGCGCTGGATGTCTCCATCCAAGCCCAGGTCATCAATCTGCTCGAAGATCTGCAGGCCAAATTCAATCTGACCTATCTCTTCATCGCCCATGACCTCTCAGTCGTCGAGCACACCAGCACGCGCGTTGCGGTGATGTACTTGGGCCGCATCGTCGAGATCGCCAGCGCCCGCGAGCTCTACAGCCGGCCGCTGCACCCCTATACCGAGGCCCTGCTGTCGGCGGTGCCTATTCCCGACCCCACCGTCAAGCGCAAACGCATCATGCTGCAGGGCGATGTGCCCAGCCCGATCAAGCCACCCTCGGGCTGCCACTTCCACACCCGCTGCCCGATCAAGCAGATGCCGCTGTGCGGCAGCGAGTCACCGCCGCTGAAGCAAAGCAGCGACGGGCATTGGGTGGCTTGTCATCTGCGGGGCTGAGTAGCGAATCAGCCCCTGACCTCACCCTGCCCCAGCACCACCCACTTCCTCGAGGTCAGCCCCTCCAGCCCGACCGGTCCGCGGGCGTGGAACTTGTCGGTCGAGATGCCGATCTCGGCGCCGAGGCCGTACTCGAAGCCGTCGGCAAAGCGGGTGCTGGCATTGACCATCACACTGGCCGAATCGACCTCGCGCAGAAAGCGCATCGCGTTCGGATGGTTGGTGGTCAGGATCGCATCGGTGTGGTGAGAGCCATAGCGGTTGATATGGGCGATCGCCTCGTCCAGGCTGTCGACCACCTTGATGCTGATGACAGGCGCCAGGTACTCCTCGCTCCAGTCGGCCTCGGTGGCGGCCGCTAGCTTGGCGCCGGCCAGGCCGCCTTGCAGCGGGCCCAGCAGGGCCAGCGTACGCGGGCAGCCGCGCATCTCGACGCCCTTGGCCGCGAAGATCGCGCCGATGCGGGGCAGGAACTCGCTCGCCTGCTCGGCATGCACCAGCAGCGATTCGGTCGCGTTGCAAGGGCTGTATTTCTGCGTCTTGGCGTTGTCGACCACGCGCAGCGCCAGGCCCAGCTCGACCTCGGCATCGACATAGCTGTGGCAGTTGCCGTCCAGATGCTTGATCACCGGCACCTTGGCTTCGCGGCTGATGCGCTCGATCAGGCCCTTGCCGCCGCGCGGGATGATGACGTCGACGAACTCGGGCATCGTGATCAGCGCGCCGACCGCGACGCGGTCGGTGGTGCCGACCAGTTGCACGGCCGTGCGCGGCAGGCCGGCTTCGGCCAGCGCATCGCCGACGATTTGCGCCAGCGCCAGATTCGAATGCAAGGCCTCGGAGCCACCGCGCAGGATGCAGGCGTTGCCGCTCTTGATTGCCAGCGACGCGGCCTCGATGGTCACATTGGGCCGGCTCTCGTAAATCATGCCGAACACCCCCAGCGGCACGCGCATCTGGCCGACGCTGATGCCGCTCGGGCGGCGCTTGACCCCGCTGATCTCGCCGATCGGATCGGGCATCGCGGCGATCTGCGCGCAGCCCTCGGCGACCGTGGCGATGACCTTGTCGGTCAGCCTCAACCGGTCGACCATCGGCGCGTCCAGCCCGGCCTTGATCGCCGCCTCCAGATCGCGCTCGTTGGCTTTCCGCAGCGCCGGGCCGGCCTCGCCGAGGCGGCGCGCCAGCGCCAGCAGCGCGGCATTCTTGGCGGCGGTGGGCGCGGCGGCCATCGAGGTGGCGGCGGCACGGGCCTGGCGGCCCAGGGTCTGCATCAGGGCGGGGATGTGGTTAAGGTCATGGCTGCTCATGGGCGGATTCTCGCCGATGCCTGGCCCGGGGCAGGCAGCCGGGGCTTCCGACCGGTGTGCACTGCCGAGGGTCTGCAGTGGTCTGCTGGGGAGCCCTTGCAAAGATGCTAGATTTGCCTGCGATGGCCAGTCGTCACGAGGCCATCTTGTCCAGACCGCACAGGAGGCTGAGCCACCATGATGTCGAACTCCCTCTTTGTCATGTTCGTCGGCGCCGCGCTTCTGATGGCGCTGACCCCGGGGCCGAACATGATCTATCTGATCTCCCGTTCGCTGTGCCAGGGCCGAGCCGCCGGTGTCATGTCTTGGTTTGGCGTCGTTCTGGGCTTCACCGTCCACATGCTCTGTGCCGCCGTCGGCCTGACGGCACTTTTCATGGCGGTGCCGCTGGGCTATGAACTGCTCAAATTCGCAGGCGCGCTCTACCTGATATGGCTGGCTTGGCAGGCGGTACGACCGGGTGCCCGCTCGCCCTTCGAGGCGCGGGACCTGCCGGCCGAGCCCCCGCACAAGCTGTTTGTGATGGGACTCTTGACCAGCACCCTCAACCCGACAGTCGCCATCTTCTATCTGTCGGTGCTGCCGCAGTTCATCTCACCCGAGTCTGGTTCGGTGCTTGCCCAAAGCCTGCTGCTGGGCAGCACACAGGTTCTCATCGGGTCCAGCGTGAATCTGGCGGTCACCCTGTCCGCAGCCGGCATGGCCGGCTGGTTCGCCAAGAACCGCTGCTGGCTCGCGGTCCAGCGATATGTCATGGGCTTGGTGCTCGGGGCCTTGGCCTTCAAACTCCTGTCTCAGCAGCGCAGCGCGGCATAGCATCGCATCCATAGAAAGACATACGAAACAATCGCTCCTGGGCTCGCGGCCTGGATCAGTGAGCAGCATGTCGTCTTCGTTGCCCCAGCATCGATCTGAGGCTCCCGCGCCCATCAAATGGACTTCGTACGAGATCGCGATGTACTCGCTCGCCAGGCAGCCACAAAAGGCGCCATAGCGCTCTTCGCGCACCGCCGCGAGAAGAACGCGATGCATGACACCGCGTTCAGCCGGGGCTTCAGTCAGTCACTCGAACATCGAACCTCATGCCCGCCTCGATAGGCGGCGCTGAAGAACAAGACCAGCCGGATGACCGGCTCGGAGATGGGCTTGTTGGAACGGCCCCCGTTGCAGGCCAGCAGGTCAAGCAACTCGTGCACAAGCCGGCCGGCTTGTGCGGACGGCAGGCAAGGGCTTTTATAGAACGAGGACCACACCGCTGAAAGCTCGGGAAAACGGGCCTCGTCTGCACTCGCTAGCATGAGGAGAAACTCTTCGTGCTGACCAATGGCCTCCCGCGCCTGGTCTGCGTACATGTCGAATGCCATGCGTTTTTCTAAGCCTCACGCCTCATTGCGGTTCCAGCCGAATCTTCAAGCGGCATCCAACGGCATGCGCGTACTTGCGCAGCGTGGCCAGCGACGGCGCATGCTTGCGCGAACCCAGACTGCTTTCCACGCGCGCCAGCGCCGCCTGCTTGACGCCCATGCGCTCTGCCACCTGCGCCTGAGTCAGGCCGGCACGCAACCTGGCCTGCAGCAGCGCATCCAGGGCCACGAACTCTTCCTCGGCTGATTCATGCGCCTGCTTGAATTCAGAATCCTTTGCCGCCCGATCACGGGCATAGGATGCCGGATCGAAGGGTACCGGTGCAAAAGCACCCACTCGATAAAGCACAGTCTTGCTCATGGCAGCTCCTTCATACGGTCGCGTGCGATTTTCAGTTCCTTGACCGGGGTCTTGTCGGTCTTCTTGATGAAGCCATGCAACACCACGATGCGCCGCCCTACCAGCACGCAAGAGAAGGCTCGCCCGATACCTTCCATCGCCCTGGCGCGCACCTCGAACAGGCCGTCCCCCATCGCCCGCGTGTGCGGCATGCCCAAGCTGGGTCCATGCTCAACCATGCGCTGAGCTATCGCAACAAACCGTCCAGCAATGCCCGCTGGCCAAGCCAGGATCTCAGCTTCGACGCTGGCGTTGTAGAACTCGATCCGGTAGCTCACAGGCCAAATATAACATTCATGCCATGATTAGGAACTCAGCCGCTTGCTCGCCTCCGCAGCCAGCCAGCGCGTCAGCTCCCCCGCGCCCAAGCCCTCGCGCGCCAGCCGCGCCGACTGTCCCGACCACAGCGACATGAAGTCGCCCGAACCTTCATCCCCTCTGGGCTCGCTGGCCGCGCGCAGCGGCGCCAAAGCGCCGCCGGCGGTCGGGAAGGCCGGGGCCAGGGCCGAGATCGGGCCGACTTCGCGCATCAGGCGGTTGACGATGCCGCGCGCCGGACGGCCGGTGAAGAGATTGGTCAGCGCGGTCTGCTCGGCGCGCTCGCTGCGCAGCGCGGCACGGTGCGGCGCCGCCAGATGGGCCTCGGGCGTGAACAGATAGGCGGTGCCCATCTGCACGGCGGCCGCGCCCAGCACGAAGGCGGCATGGATGCCACGCGGGTCGGCGATGCCGCCGGTCGCGATCACCGGCAGCCGCACCGCGTCGACCACCTGGGGCAGCAGCGAGAAGGTGCCAACCTGGGTAGCGATCTCGTCGGCCAGGAAATGGCCGCGATGGCCGCCGGCCTCGAAGCCCTGGGCGATGATGGCGTCCACGCCCTGGGCTTCGAGCCAGCGCGCCTCGGCCACTGTGGTCGCCGAGGCAATGACCTTGGCACCGCTGGCGCGCACCCGGGCCAGCAGCTCGGGCGCGGGCAGGCCGAAATGGAAGCTCGCGACCTCGGGCCGGAAGGCCTCGATCAACTCGCAGCTGGCCGCGTCAAAGGGCTGACGGTTCGAGGCGGGCACCGGGCCGTCCGGGTCCAGGCCCAGCTCCAGGGAGTAGGGGCGCAGCCGCTGCCGCCAGGCGGCCTCGCGCTCGGCATCCGGTGCGGGCGGGCGGTGGCAGAAGAAGTTCAGATTGATAGGCTTGCCGGTCTGCGCCCTGATCAGCGCCAGCTGCTCACGCTGCTGGGCGGGGCTCAAAAGCGCGCAGGGCAGCGAGCCCAGCCCGCCGGCCTCCGAGACAGCCACCACCATCTCGTGCAAGGTGGGTCCGGCCATAGGCGCCTGGATAATGGGCAACTCGATGCCGAACAGATCGAGGATGCGGGTATCGGGCCAGTGGTTCATCGCAGCAGGTCTCCTGCATCAGAGCTTGGCACGCATCAGCAGCTGATGCAGGGGCAGGGTCTCGAAGCCCAGCTCGCGCAAGGCCTGACCCCCGAGGTCCAGGCGCTGCAGCTGGGGCACGCGCAGCGTGGCCTGCGGGAACTCGGCGCGCAGCGCCTGCAGCAGGGCGCGGGCATCGGTCTGCGCGGGCTGCCAGTCGATCAGGCTGCCCACCACCACCGTGGCATCGTCGGGTCGCGAGAACACTAGCTGGGCCGATCCCTTCTGCCAGGCGCTCATGCCAGTGGCCGATTGCAGCGACGCGGCCGTCACCTGCAGCGGCAGATCGCGCAACCGGGCCTGGGCCTCGTCGCGCAGCCAGGCCAGCGCGGCCTCGTGCTCGAGCGCGCGGAACTCGCAGGCCGCCGGGGCGACGCTGCCCGGCAGCGCCTGATAGCCGTGCAGCTCATGCAGGGTTTCGAAGCCGCGGCCGCGATACAGGCGCAACGCCCGCTCGTTCTGCGCAAACACCTCCAGCTCGGCCTCGGCCAGGCCGGCGGCGCGGGCGCGCGCCAGCACATCGTCGAGCAGGCGCGCA
>NZ_JAQOWX010000219.1:0-3534 GCF_028462495.1 Paucibacter sp. XJ19-41 | reverse complement strand
CCCGCGACCGACGCCGCCGGCCGGCGGCTGGCCGGCCCGCGACGGCCCCGATGCGGTGATCCCGCCCGATCTGCACAAGGTGCCCGATGCGGCGCCCAAGCTGGAGAACATCCGCAAGGGCGGGCCCAACAAGCCCTACGAGGTGCTGGGCCAGCGCTACGAGCCGATGGCCGGCGACGAGCCGCTGATCGAGCGTGGCCTGGCCTCCTGGTATGGCCGCAAGTTCCATGGCCGGCCGACCGCCAGCGGCGAGATCTACAACATGTATGCGATGACGGCCGCGCATCCGACCATGCCCATCCCCAGCTATGCGCGGGTGCGCAATCCGAAGAACGGCCGCGAGATCATCGTCAGGGTCAACGACCGCGGCCCCTTCCACCGCGGCCGCATCATCGACCTCAGCNACCGCCAGCGGCGAGATCTACAACATGTATGCGATGACGGCCGCGCATCCGACCATGCCCATCCCCAGCTATGCGCGGGTGCGCAATCCGAAGAACGGCCGCGAGATCATCGTCAGGGTCAACGACCGCGGCCCCTTCCACCGCGGCCGCATCATCGACCTCAGCTACACCGCCGCGCTGAAGCTGGACCTGCTGCGCGGGGTCGGTGCGGTCGAGCTGGAGCGGCTGACCTATGAGGACATCCGCACCGGCGCCTGGATGCGCGGCAGCGAGCCCGCCGCGCCGGTCGAGCCGCCGCCCGTCTATGTGGCCAGCGAGGCCAGCGGCGCGCCGGCGCTGAGCACCACGGCCAGCGTCGCGGCAGTGCCACCGGCCGCTGTGCCCGCTGCCACCGCCGTACCCACCACCGACCCCGCCGCGCTGCTGGCCGACGAGGCCCCGCTGCCGCAGATACGCACGGTGGCCGCGCCCGGCTTCTGGGTGCAGCTCGGCGCGTTCTCGCAGCTGGCCGGGGCCGAGTCCTTTCGGCAGCAGCTGCTGAAGGAGGCCGACTGGATGGCCCCGTTGCTGGCCGTCTTCAAGGACCGCGCGCTGCACCGCCTGCAGGCCGGCCCCTACCCGACGCGCGAGGACGCGCGCCAGGCGGCCGAGCGGGTGCGCCAGGCGCTGGCGCTGCAGCCGGTGGTGGTGGAGCGGCGTTGAAGCGGCAGGGCTCCCCCTAGGAAATTGGATAGCGGCTGCATCCGATCAGGGATGCGGGGCGTAAGGACAGCAGGTTGGCATTGGGCCAACCGCCATCCGGAGACGCCTCATGCAATGCAAAGCCTCATCCCAGGTGCGCCCGCGCGCCACCTTGATCGCGCTGGCCGTCGGCCTGTTGTTGGCCGGCGGCGCCCAAGCCTCCAGCCACCGCGAAGCCCCTTTCATCACGACCGTGCCCAAGGTCGATGCCAGCGACTTCTATATGTTCGCCAGCTACGAGGCCGGCCGCAGCGACTATGTGACCGTGATCGCCAACTACCTGCCGCTGCAGGATGCCTACGGCGGCCCGAACTATTTCTCGCTCGATCCGAACGCGCTTTACGAGATCCATATCGACAACAACGGCGACGCCAAGGAAGACCTCAGCTTCCAGTTCCGCTTCAAGAACAAGCTCAATAGCGTCAGCCTGCCGATCGGCGACAAGAACGTCGCGATCCCGCTGATACAGGCCGGTGCGGTCAGCGAGCCGCGCGCCGCCACGCTCAATCTGAACGAGAGCTACACGATAGACATCGTGCGCGGCGACCGCCGCAGCGGCAGCCGCCAGGCCGTCAGCAATGCCAGCGGTGGCGGCACCAGTTTCGACAAGCCGGTCGACAACATCGGCGTCAAGACCATCCCCGACTACGCCGCCTATGCCGGCAAGCATGTGCACAGCATCAACATCCCCGGCTGTGCGATGCCGGGCAAGGTCTTCGTCGGCCAGCGCAAGGACCCGTTCGCGGTCAATCTCGGGACCATCTTCGACCTGGTCAATGCGCCGGTCGGCGTGATCACCGACCCGACGCTGATCGGCGCGGTCAAGAACACCATAGCCGACAAGAACGTCACGACCCTGGCGCTGGAGCTGCACAAGAGCTGCCTGACCGCCGGCACCGAGACCGTGATCGGCGGCTGGACCACGGCCAGCCTGCGCCAGGCCCGCGTGCTCGACCCGAGCCCGAAACCCGGCCACCAGAGCACGGAGAAGGCCGGTGGCGCCTGGGTGCAGGTGTCGCGCCTGGGCATGCCCCTGGTCAACGAGGTGGTCATCGGCCTGCCCGACAAGGACCGTTTCAACAGCGCCAAACCCAAGGACGATGGCCAGTTCGCCACCTATGTGACGAACCCCAGCCTGCCGGCCCTGCTGGAGATCGCGCTGGCCCTGCCCGGCACCGCGCCGAAGAACCTGCCGCGCACCGATCTGGTCACGACCTTTCTGACCGGCATCAAGGGCGTCAACCAGCCCGCCACTGTGGTGGCCTCGGAGATGCTGCGGCTCAACACCGCGATCGCGCCGGTGCCGTTTGCGCAGCAGAACCGGCTCGGCGTGGTCGGCAACATCCTGGCCGGCGGCAACGATCTGGCCGGCTTCCCGAACGGCCGCCGCCCCAAGGACGATGTGGTCGATGTCTCGCTGATCGCGGTGATGGGCGGCCTGTGCATGGCCAATGGCGATACCAATGCGCTGGGCTTCGGTGCCGACTGCAAGCCCTCGAATGTGCCGCTGGGCGCCACCGCGCTGAAGCTGCACGACGCGGTCGACCAGGCCACGGCACCGCTGCTGGCTGGCTTCCCCTATCTGTTCACGCCGGTCGGCGGCACCAAGTAAGGAGCAGGCCATGAGAACCTTCAACAAGACAATTCTGCCCGGCTTGCTGGCCGGCGCGTTGTTGAGCGCCTGCGGAGGCAGCGATCATGAGGACGTGGTCATCGTGCCGCCGCCGGCCGGCCCGGCCCAGGTGCCGGACAGCGCGCTGGCCTCGTCGGCCAGCTTCACGCAGTTCGCCATCGAGCAGAGCCAGACCGCCAGTGACAGCGCCGAGCCGCTGGGTGCCGACAATGTGTCGGTGCCGCCCAGCAGCGAGACCGACGAGCCGGTCTCGCTCGGCTGAGCCGGGGGCAGGGTCATGCGTATCACACTGTTCTTGCTGTGCTGCCTGGCCCTGCCGGCCGCTGCCGACCAGCCCTACACCCCGGCCAGCGACACCGAGCTGGTGGAGCGACTGCCCAAGCGCCTCGGCGCCGAGCAGCGCCGCCTGCGGGACCAGCTGGGCGCGGCCCCGGCCAACCTGCCGCTGGCGCTGCAACTGGCGCGCGAGGCCATCGCCCGGTCGCGAGCGCTGGGCGACCCGCGCGAGCTCGGCCTGGCCCAGGCCGCGCTTGCGCCCTGGTGGAGCCAGGCGGTGCCACCGGCCCCGGTGAGGCTGTTGCGCGCGACGATTGCGCAAAGCCAGCACCGCTTCGACGCGGCGCTGGCCGATCTCGATGCGCTGCTGGCCACGCCCGGCACCTCGCCGACCATCCAGGCCCAGGCCGAGCTGAACCGCGCCGCACTGCTGCAGTTGCGCGGCCGCCTGTCCGAAGCCCAGGCCGGCTGCCAGCGCCT
>NZ_JAQOWX010000218.1:0-3665 GCF_028462495.1 Paucibacter sp. XJ19-41 | reverse complement strand
ATTGGCGTCGCGCGCATCGCCCGCCACCGGGGTCTGCCCGATGCTGCTGCGAATCGCGTTGACATCGCTGATGTCGATGGCGCCGTTCTGGTCGATGTCGCAACTCAGGTTGTCACTGTTGACGGTCAGGTCGTAGAGCACCGGAGAGTCGCCGGCGGTGTTGGCATTGAGCCGCGCCTGAATCTGGATGTAGCGCCCACTGGCAGAGAACTGGACGTTCTTGCCGACGGGCTGATAGGTCAGCAAAGACAAGCCCGCGACGGAGTCAGCGCTGCGGATCTGGACGCCGATGGACGCACCGGTAGGCACCAGGTCGGCCCAGCTGACCTTGCCCCATGCCGTGCCGGGCGCACCGCCATCGAACACCGCCGTCCATGTGCCGGTGTTGTTGGTGATGTTGCGGGCCGCAAAGCCGGCTGCATCGCTGTAGGTGTAGGGCTCATTGCCGATCGGGAAAACGCCCAAGGGCGTGCCGTCGCTGCCACGGTACTTGGAGATATTGGCCGTGGTGCGATGGATCAGCCAGACATCGTTGTTCGCGTCGACCGCGACGCCACGAACCTCCCCGGTTCCTCCCTGCGCCGGCCGCTGCCACAGCACGGAGCCATCGGGAGCGAACTTGGTCACGCCGCCCGAGGAGTAGTTGCCGGCGATGACGTTGCCGCTGCCATCCACGGCCACACCCAAGGCACCATGACTGGAGGCCGCCGGCGTGTCAAAGCTGTTGGTGGCGGGGTTGAACCGGGCAAACGGCCGACCGTTGGCACCGCTATAGGTCGCCAGGTAGACGCGGTCATTGCCCAGCGCAATGCCGTAATTCGACATGCTGAACGAGAAGGTCGCCACGCTCGAAGGATTGTTCGTGTCCAGCTTGCCCAGCCTGGACCCCAGATCCGCACTCCACAAGATGCCATTGCGATCCACCAGGCAGCCATAAGGCGTCAGGCCGATGCTGTGCGGGCCGCTGACGGTGCTGCCGTCGGATGAGGCCACCTTGTAGTAAGTGCCATCATTGAACAGCCCCACCCACAGATGGCCGTCCGGTGCGATACAGAGCGAGCGCCCGAGCGCGCCGTTGCGGAAGGGGGCGGCAATGCCATCGGGCACACGGCGTGCCCAGGCAATGCGCTCGTCCTGCAACTCGGCAGTATCGATATAGCCGTTGCCGTTGGTATCGCCCATCGGCAGGATCTCGGCGCCGGCAATGATGCCGTTGTTGTTCAGGTCGTTCGAAGTGTCGATCACACCGTTGCCATTGCGATCAATCCCGCCCTCGGCCAGGATCTTGATCAGCACCGCTGACTTGCCGTCGAAGTGCCGATTCAGCACATAGGCATTGCCCTGGATGTCCACGGCCGTGCGCGATGGCGCCGGCCCGGCATAGGCATTGCCCAAGTGGGACACGAATCCAGCCTGCCCCGAAGGACCGAAGCCTGTGCGGTATCGGGCGATCTCCTTGTTGTTATTGGTATCGATCTTGGACACCGTGTCTTCACCGGCATTGGCGATCCAAAGCACCGGGAAGGTGGTGCCAATGCGGTTGAGCTGAAGCTGGTTGTTGTTGGGCGCGTCGTGGTTGACGCCGTCCAGGGCACCGAGATCAAAGTCGGTGTCGGCGGTGTAGGTCTTGGTTGCCGCCGATAGCGCCAAGGGCAGCAGCAATATGGCGGCAGCAAGCAGGCTCTGCATGGCCTGCGGGAAACGGACTTGTTGTGTCATCACGGTCTCCTGATGGTTGTTCTGGCGCAATGGGTGAGCGGACCTTTGTCACCATCACTTCAGCGTGCCCGGGCTACGCGGGACGCAGCAGCGGCAGGGCGAACCTGGGGCAACAGGTCCTGCCCGATGCCCTGTGTCAAACGCTCGACGCTCCCCCCATTCAGCGCCACGCTGTAGATCGATGTCCGCACCTCGCGAGTGCTGGCAAAGTAAATGCGCTGCCCGTCGGTGGACCACTCCGGCGACATATCGTCCAGTCGGGAGTCGCTCAGCGCGCGCGCCTTCGTACCGTCGGTGTTCATGACCCAGAGGCGGGTCACGCCTTCACCACCGGCATTGCTCAAGAAGGCCAGGTACCGGCCATCAGGGGAGAAGCGCGGCGCGGAGTTGTAGGCCTTGTTGTCGGTCAGCGCGCGCCTGTCACTGCCATCCAGCGCGATCGTGAAAATCTCGGCGACGCTGTTCTGCCGGGTGGTGAACAGCAGGCGCAGACCGTCGGGCGTGAATTGAGGCTGGCTGTCATCGCGGCCGGGCGAACGCGTCAGGTTCTGCGCTGCACTGCCATCGGCATTCATGATCCAGAGATCGCGCCGGTTCTCGTTGCGCATGAAGGCAATGCGCTTGCCGTCCGGCGACCAGAGCGGCTCCACATCGTCTTCCGCATACTCGGTCAGACGCTGCTGGTTCTTGCCGTCCGCCTCCATGCGATAGATGTTTTGGTTGCCGTCCCGGTGACTGACGAACACCAGGTACCGCCCATCTGGCGACCAGCGCGGACTGTCGTTCAGATGATCGCCCTGGGTCAGCTGTCGATGGCTGCCCGACAGCATGTCATGCACGAACACATGCGCATAAGCGCCCGCTGCTGCGACATAGGCGACCTGCCGGCCATCGGGTGACCACCGCGCATCAAACACCGCCGACGGCTGCGTACCACGCAATTTCTGCGCATCCTGGCCCTGCTGTCGCAGGTGATAGAGCTCGGCCGCCCCATTTCGGCTGCTGATCACCAGCAGTTCGTCCGACACGGCGGCGGCCGAGGCCGCACCAGCACTCAACACCGCGAGTAGCGACATGAACCTTTGCAGCTTCATGGTCGGACCTCACTGAGCAAAGTTGACGGTGGCCTGAGCCAAGGCGCGGCCACCGCTGTCGGCCACCGTGACCCGATAGCTGCCGGCTTGGGCCGCAACAAGCCGATAGCTCAGTTGTCCGTTGCCGTCCACCACGGCGCTGTAGCCGGCGGTCTGTCCGCCGGGTGCCGCAACGAAGACCGTCACCGCCGCGCCGGCGGGCAAGCCATGACCTTTGAGCACCGCAGGCTCCGTGGTCTTCAGCACCGAGGGGCCGGAGAGACTGGCAATGGTTGATGCCGGGGACGGGGCCTGAGCGAAGGCACCCAGGCTCACACACAGAAGACCTGAGGCCAGGCCGAGAATCCACTGGGACATGTTTGGCTCCTTCGCTTTTCTGGGCGATATGCGCCCGCCGCGTGGAGCCATACTTTCACTAGAAGCTGCCGTAGGCAACTGGCAAAACGGCAAAACCCGACATCAAGCACCCCGCGTTCAGGGGGATTTTTGGGCCCATCCCCCTAGTAACAAAACATGAATGCAATGCGTTATCAATTCACCCGACTTTAGGCTTGGACGCGGGAGTCCAAGCGTCTCGAATGCAGTCAGATGTTGTGAGGGATTGAGCCCGCCGCAGAGCACGTGAAATGCGGGATTTCCGGGACCGGCGGACTGATGCGTTGTGCCATCCACAGCCGAATATGCGAGCGATCAGACAAAGGATCACCACTGCCCACCGGTCTTCGGTGGGCAGTGGCCAATAGAGCGATGTCGGGCCTACGCCATCTCAGACTGAGTTGGCCGACGTCTGCCGCCGACGCCACAGCACGGGCACGCAGGCGCCCGCCAGCGCCAGCGCCACCAGCGCATAGG
>NZ_JAQOWX010000217.1:0-3670 GCF_028462495.1 Paucibacter sp. XJ19-41 | reverse complement strand
ATTGATCAGGACGCGTGGATGCAGCGCTCGTTTGACCTGCTCAAAGCTGGCCCGAGGCATAGCCTCGCCCCCGAAAGAGTAGAGCGACACCGGCGGTGCTGTACCGCTGTTTTCCGCCTCGGCAGCAAGCTGCTGCAAGTAGACCGGCGGGAACCCCGCATTGGTAACACCATGGCGCTGCAGCTCGGCCTGAGTCCGCTCGGCGCTCCACAGTGTTTCGTCCCGCAGCACCAGCGAGGCACCGCACAGCAGGGCCGTAAGCCAGCGCTCATGCGCGCCGTCGAAAGCGAAGGACAGGAAATGAAACTCCCGTGACCATGGCCCCATCTCATACAGATCAGCGGTGACCTGGCAATGCATGGACAGCGGCCCATGCGGCACCGCCACACCCTTCGGCCGGCCGGTCGAGCCCGAGGTGTAGATCACATAAGCCAGCTGGCCGCCATGCACGGACAATTGCGGATCAGCAACGTCATGGTCGGACAGTTCCAGCGCATCCACCGCGACACAAGGAACGCCCGGCACGGTCAGGCGTTCCTGCAGGCGCTGCTGGGTCAGCAGAACGGCCATGCCGCTGTCCTCCCCCATATAGGCCAGCCGTTCCGTTGGATAGGAAGGGTCCAGCGGAACATAGGCCGCCCCGGTCTTGAGCACGGCAAGCAGACTGGACACCAGTTCGAAGGAACGTTCCATTGCCACACCGACTCGGTCCTCGGGCCCGATGCCCCTCGCGATGAGGTAATGCGCCAACTGATTGGCCTGATGGTTCAGTGTGGCGTAGTCCAGATGATCGTCGCCCAAGATCAGGGCGATCGCCAAGGGCTGCCGGTGAGCCTGGATCTCGATGAGCCGGTGCACCGGCTCGTCCGATATGGCGTGGGCCGACTCATTGCGCTCCCAAAGCGCCAGACGCATCCGCGCTGCCGAATCCAGCAATGGCAACTCGCCTAGACGCCGATCGGGCTGTTCGCTCAGCTGCATCAGGATGTGCTCGATCTGCGCCGCGATGCCTGCCACCGTGCCGGCATCAAAGACCGACAGGTCGTGCCCGTACTTCAGGCGCAAAGTATCTCCCTGCAGCACCGCCACGGTCATGGGATAGCTGGTTTGCTCGCGGCTGCTGACGGCGCTGCAGCGCAATCCACTCGACGTGACCTGGTGCAACACCTCGTCCACCGGATAGTTCTCGAACACCACGATGCTGTCGAACAGGCCCTGGCCGCCATGGCCGGCCCAGCGCTGAATGTCGTTGAGCGGCGTATGCTCATGTTCGCGTGCTGCCAGGTTGAAGGACTGCAAGCAGCGCAGCCATTGCGACACCGGTTGATCGGGCGAGCAGTTAACCACCATGGGCAAGGTGTTGATGAACAGCCCAAGCGACTGTTCGATGCCAGGCAGGTCAGCGGGCCGGCCGGACGTGGTGGCTCCGAAGCTCACACGCAACTGCCCGGTACGAGACTTGAGTAGCAGCGCCCATGCGGCCTGCACCAGCGTGTTGAGTGTCACGCGCTCGCGCCTCGCAAAATCGATCAAGCGCGCCGTCCGGCTTGCATCGAGTTCGCTGCTGTGCAGCCCCATGCCGACGCCTATCCGCGCGAGCGGAAGCGAAGCAGCCAAACGCGTGGGCGTATCCAAACCAGTGCAGGTCGACTGCCAGAACGCGCGGGCTACCTCGGCATCGCGGCCCGCCAGCCAGGCAATGTGCTCACGCCACCCATGGACAGGACGCCCCACCACCCGCTCGCCACCATAGTGGCGCAACACCTCAGCCAGCAGCTGCGATGTGCTCCAGCCATCGAGCAGCAAATGATGGTAGGTCCACACCAAGTGATAACGCGTGACAGCCCCCTCGCTGCAGGGAAGACGAACCAGCACCAGCCGCATCAGCGGTGGTTCGCGCAAATCGAAACCCTGGTTCAGCTCATCCTGGGCCAGAGCATCCAGCGCGTTGGCTTGACTCTCCGTCAGGGAAGCCCCGCTCTGATCCCGCCAGTCGCGTACCGTCATAGGCAGATCAGAGTGGCGGTCCACCCATTGCAGCGGCGGGATCTGGTCATGCAGGAAACCGACGCGCAGTACATCGTGCCTTTGCAGGGCGGCCTGCCAAGCATCACGCAGTTTCGCTTCATCGACGGCTTCAAGATCCATGCGTACCTGATTGAGGTAGGCACTGCCCTGCGGATCGAGCAAGCTATGAAACAGCATGCCGGCCTGCATCGGTGACAGCGGATAGAGGTCTCCCAAGCGATGCGCAGGCACGGACAATGCATTCAACGCGGCCTGGTCCAAACCCGCCAGAGGGACATCCGATGGCGTCACGCCCAGCGCCCCACCCTGCGCCGCAACTCCGTCGACGCAGTGCGCGATCAAGCCGATCAGTTCCTCGCGGAAGGCTTGCAGCAGCGCTTCGATCATGGCTCGGCTGTAGCGCTGCTCGCCATGACTCAGGTTCA
Source organism: Paucibacter sp. XJ19-41 (assembly GCF_028462495.1). NCBI lineage: Bacteria > Pseudomonadati > Pseudomonadota > Betaproteobacteria > Burkholderiales > Sphaerotilaceae > Roseateles > Paucibacter sp. XJ19-41. The sequence continues at coordinate 1,217 of NZ_JAQOWX010000217.1, read as the reverse complement.
GCCTCAACTCGCCATCGAAGACCTGGCCATTGATAGAAAGTTCGTGGCTCGCCGGCCCGTCTTCGTCCATGCAGGCGCCGACCGATTCAGATGCAGGAACCCACCATGCCTGATCGTCAAAGCTTCCATCGAACTGACCCAAATAGTTGAACAACACCTGGGCCCGAGGCATGGCCGCAAGCGCCTGGCGCTGCTCAGGTGCACCGTGGTGCTTGAAGATGCCGTGGCTCAAGCCACGACGAGGTACCTGGCGCAGAGTCTCCTTGACCCGCTGGATCGCATCACCCGGAGCGCCCAGGGGCTCGATCACGACGGGATACAAGGAGGTGAACCAACCCACGGTGCGCGTCAGATCGATGTCATCGAACAGGTCTTCGCGGCCATGGCCCTCCAGATCGATGCGAATGCGGTCAGCGCCGGACCACTGACACAGCGCGCGCCCCAGCGCCGTCAGCAGCAGATCGTTAATCTGGGTCCGATAGGCGGCAGGGACCTGTTTAAGTAGCGCTTGGGTCTGAACCCTGTCCAGTCGGATATCGGCCTGAACCTGGTGGCGCAAGGCCATGCTGCCCTGCGGCGCATCGCAGGGCAGGCGCACCGATGCTTCGGGCAGCGTTGCCCAGTATCCGAACTCATCGTCGTTGGCCTGAGCAAGGTCCTGCAGGCGAGCTGCCCAATGGCCGTAGGGACTGGTCTTTGCAGGCAACACGACAGGAGCACCATCGCGCAGTCGCCGGCAGGCGGTCTGGAGGTCTTCCAGCAGGATGCGCCACGATACGCCATCGATCACCAGATGATGCGCGACCAGCATCAGACGAGAACTGCCGTCGGCCACATCGATCAGTACGGCGCGTAGCAGCGGCCCGTTCGCCAGATCCAGACTGCGCTGGGCGGTCTGGCAAACACGCTCGATCTCGCCGACGTCGCGGGCCTCGCGCAGCCAGACCATTGGCGAGGTGGCCGCTGCGTCCTGAGTCTGCTGCCAGTTTCCGTCCACCCGGTGATACCGCAAGCGCAAGGCATCATGATGAGACACCACCGCCTGCAAGGCTTGCTCAAGCTGTACGGGATCCAGCGGTTCCCGGCATCGCAGCAGCAAGGCTTGGTTCCAGTGGTGCGGCGAAGGGCGCTCGAGTTCGAGGAAATCGGCCTGTATGGGCAGCAGCGGGAGAATGGTTCCCGGTGCCTCATCGAGAGCAGCGGCATCGCTGCGCATC
>NZ_JAQOWX010000216.1:0-3742 GCF_028462495.1 Paucibacter sp. XJ19-41 | reverse complement strand
TCTCCTGGTTGATGGGCTTCGCTACCTTTACGCTGGTACGCCTGGGAGGGGGCAGGTCATCTTCATTCGCATATCAAGTTGCTACGCGACAAGTGGGTGGCGCACGCGGTTAACCACTTTGATGACGTGAAAGTCCATGTCACAGTTCAAGCCACCTCCAATGGAGGTCATGTGGTTAGCGGGGTGGGAATAAAAGCGCAGATGGTGACCGGCTTCGTCCAAGCTTGGATGCAATCGTTTCGCGAACTCTGCGTCGCCGTCCAAGCGATCCAGCGCAGGGAGTTCTCTAGAGAGAACGAACGAGTCAAGCTGTTGGCGCAAGAGTTGCCGATAAGTCAGATCATGCAACGTCAGCGAATTGACCAAATAGCCTTCACAGACCGAATTCTTACACCGAGCAAAGTTCGGAAAAAATTCTCTACCTGAATGTCGAGAGGCTTTGCAAGATGGTTGGGGTCGTACTCAATACGTCGGTCAACCGCAAGTCCATTGCCGCTGAGTAGCGGGGACATCAAGCTTAGGATTACGCAGAGACATTGAGGCGGCTGATCAGATCTGCACTTGCAACTCGCTGCCGTTCCTTGCTCACTTCCGTCATGAGCAGACCTTGAAGTTACACACCGCAGGTACACAGTCCGATGCCTGAAACCCGCTTGAACGCTGGGAACTCGCATGGATGCTGGGTTCTAGGGTGTTGGGGTTGACGAGCCTTACCCCCGGCACTGGTCACAACAGTTAGGGCTGCTTGGTTCCCCATCTGACCCGGTTGGCCGTGCTTCCATGCGAGGAGGCCCGTCAGCGAGCATTGTATGCGATGCGCGCCGGCCTTCTCGGAACACGGGGTGCGTCTACAGCCCCAGCGTGGCGGAGCGCGTCAGCGAGGCGCCGATGGCATAGCCCAACAAGGCCAGTGCGCCGAGATAGGCGGGCAGGCGGTAGTCGCGGCTCACCACGGTCCAGTGCGCGCAGGCCGCATAGGCGCACAGCGCCAGCAGCTTGGCGGCCAACCAGCTGTCACGCAACAGGTCGTAGTGCAGCAGCCCCCACAGGCTCAGGCCGGAGACGGCCAGCAGGAAGTGCAGGCCGAAGGAGATCGCGCGCAGGCGGTCGTCGGCGCCCCATTCGGCCTTGAACTGGGCGGCCAGGCCGCGGGCAAAAAAAAGCACGAGGCTGGCCCAGGCCAGCAGCTCGTGCATTCGCAGCATCCCCGAGTAGAACCAGTCCATCACCGCCCCCTGTTTGGGGCAAGCTTGGTCGGCGCCAGCGAGGCTGTCAAGCCCGGTCGGGGCTCAGCGCAGCTGCAGATCGTCGTCGCTGAAGCGGATGTTCAGCGGCTCAATCAGCAACTGCTTCTCGCCTTCTTCCAGGCTGCCCGCCACCCAGGCCTCGATGCCGCAGGCCTTGGCCACCTCGACGGTGCGCTGGGCATCGGCGGCCGGCACGAAGATGGCAAAACCTGCCCCCATGTTCAGGGTCGAGTAGGCCTCGCGGTCGTCCTGCTTGGCCTGTTCCTGCATGAACTTCAGCACCGGCGTGACCGGCGGCACCGTGTGGATGCGGTAGCTGAATTGGGCAGGGTGGCGCAGCAGCTTGCGCCAGCCGTGGCCGGTGATGTTGGCGCAGTAGTGGGGCTGGATGCCGGCCTTGAAGAGCGCCTCGGTGACCGGCGAGTACAGCACGGTGGGGGCCAGCAGCGCGTCGCCGTAAGTGAGGCCGGGTTCGATCTCGGTCAGGTAGCCCTGCGGCAGGCGCTCCACCAGCTTGCGCGCCAGGCTCAGGCCGTTGGCGTGGATGCCGCTGGAGGCCAGGAGCACGATGGCGTCACCGGCGGCCAGATCGTCGCCGACCGACAGGCGGCTCTTGGGATTGATCAGGCCGGTGCAGGAGGCGGCCAGGTCGATGCGGCCGTCCTCGACGATGCCGGCCAGCGCCGGGGTCTCGCCGCCGCCCCAGGCCACGGCGCAGGTGTCGCAGGCCTTCTTCCAGCCCTCGACCAGGGCTTGCGCGCGGGCCTTGTCGCCGAACCAGTCCGAGCCGCCGGCGGCCCAGTAGGCCTGCACCACCAGCGGCGTGGCGCCGACGGTGATCAGGTCGTTGACGGCCATCGCGATGGTGTCCTGGGCGATGCCGGCGTAGTAGCTGCTCTTGCCGGTCAGGCGCGCCATCTCGTCGGCCACCAGGGTCTTGGTGCCCAGGCATTCGACGATGGAGGCGATGTAGAAGGGCCCGACATCCACCACATAGGCCGACTCGCCGCGCGAGGCCGGCACCTCGCTGAAGCCATGGCCGCCCAGATGGGCGCCGGTGGCCGCCGCTGCGCGCTGGGCGGCGATCTTCAGCGGGTCGATCAGGTCGTAATTGACACCGGCCTGCTCGTAGCTGAGGGTGTCGGGAGAGGAGGGGGCATGCGTGCTCATGGGGCGGGATTATCGACCATGCGCCAGGCCCGTGGCGGGGCTGGGCGCGCCCGTAGAATGCGCCCCCATGAGTTACCAGGTCCTCGCCCGCAAATACCGCCCCCACAGTTTCGAGGAACTGCGGGGCCAAGAGCATGTGGTCCAGGCCCTGGCCAATGCGCTGACCCAGCAGCGCCTGCACCATGCCTATCTGTTCACCGGCACCCGCGGCGTCGGCAAGACCACGGTCTCGCGCATCCTGGCCAAGAGCCTGAACTGCACCGGCGCCGATGGGCAGGGCACGATCACGGCCCAGCCCTGCGGCGTCTGCGAGGCCTGCCGCGATATCGATGCCGGCCGCTTCGTCGACTATGTGGAGCTCGACGCGGCCTCGAACCGGGGCGTCGAGGAGATCTCGCAGCTGCTCGATCAGTCGGTCTACAAGCCGGTCGTGGGGCGCTTCAAGGTCTACATGATCGACGAAGTCCATATGCTGTCGAACACCGCCTTCAACGCGATGCTGAAGACGCTGGAGGAGCCGCCGGACTATCTGAAATTCGTGCTGGCGACGACCGACCCGCAGAAGGTGCCGGTCACCGTGCTGTCGCGCTGCCTGCAGTTCAATCTGCGGCCGATGGCGCCGCAGACCGTGCTGTCGCACCTGAGCGCCGTGCTGGAGGCCGAACAGGTGGTGGCCGATGCCGGCGCGCTGCGCCTGCTGGCGCGCGCCGCGCGCGGCTCGATGCGCGACGCGCTGTCGCTGACCGACCAGGCGATCGCGTTTGGCGCCGGTGCCCTGGTCGAGGCCGGTGTGCGCCAGATGCTGGGCACGGTGGATCGCGGCCATGTGGTGGCCATCCTGGATGCGCTGGTGGCCGCCGATGGCGCGGCCGTCGTGGCCCAGGCCGATGGCTTGCGCAGCCTGGGCCTGTCGGCCGCCGGCACGCTGGAGGACCTGGCCAGCCTGCTGCAGCAGACGGCGGTGGCCCAGGCCGCGCCCAAGGCCGTGGACGATCAAGACCCCGACAGCGCCGAGGCCCGGCGCCTGGCCGGCCTGCTGCCGGCCGACGAGATCCAGCTGATGTACAGCATGGCCCTGCACGGTCGCCAGGAACTGGGACTGGCGCCGGACGAGTACGCCGGCCTGACCATGGTGCTGCTGCGCATGCTGGCCTTTCGGCCCGGTGGCATCGCGACGAACCCGGCACTGAACCAGGCCGCGGCCCCGCCGCGCAAGCCCGAGCCGGCACCGGCACCGGCACCGGCACCGGTGAGCGCGCCCTTGCTGCGGCCGGCGGCGCCGAGCCTGGTGGTGCGTCCGCCCGAGCCCAAGCCGAGCCCGGTGC
>NZ_JAQOWX010000215.1:0-3755 GCF_028462495.1 Paucibacter sp. XJ19-41 | reverse complement strand
CGCCGCCCGGCTGGGCCAGGCCGCCGGCCTGGGCTGGCGGCTGCGCGGCCGCTACCGCAGTGGCCACTGGGTGCGGCGCGCGATCGGCAACGACAAGCTCGAAGCCGTCGTGATCAGCGATGGCCACAGCGAGCAGCAGCTGGCCTGCGACGAGTTGGGCGTCGGCTTCGGCCTGCTGCCCAATACCGAGCTGGCCGAGCTGCTGGGCTGCCGCCTTGAGGACGGCGCCATCGCGGTCGATGCGCAGCTGCAGACTTCACTGCCCCAGGTCTGGGCGGCTGGCGAGTGCACCGGCATCGGCGGGGCCGACAAGGCCCAGGTCGAGGGCGAGCTGGCTGCGCTGCAGATGCTGGGCCAGGACGTTCAGCCCCTGCAGGCGGCCCACCGCCAGGCCCAGCGCTTCACGCGGCGCCTGGCCCGCAGCTTTGCCTTGCGGCCCGAGCTGCTGCAGCTGGCCGAGGCCAAGACCCTGATCTGCCGCTGCGAGGACGTCAGCCTGGGTGCGCTGAAGGCGCAGCGCGGCTGGCGCGATGCCAAGCTGCAGACCCGCTGCGGCATGGGGGCCTGCCAGGGCCGTGTCTGTGGTCCTATCACCCAGCAGCTATTGGGCTGGGACGCACGCGGCCAGCGCGCGCCGCTGCAGCCGGCACCGATCGCGCTGTTCCTGCCGGACAAGACTTGACCCTGCTCCGGGGATCGCCGATGCTGGCCGCATGACCCGACCCCGCGCCATGCTCGCCCTGTTGCTACTTCTCCTCGGCTTCGCGGCCTCGGCCCAGGAGCCGCTGCGCATAGGCTCCAAGCGCTTCACCGAGGCTTACATCCTGGCCGAAGTGCTGGCCCAGACGGCCCGGCCGCATGCGAGCGTCGAGCTCAAGTCAGGGCTGGGCAACACCGCCATCGTCTATGCCGCGCTGCGCGCCGGCAGCATCGATCTCTATCCCGAGTATGTCGGCACGATAGACCAGGAGATCCTGAAGAACCAGAAACCCTCGGCCTCGCTGGCGGCGATGAATGCGCAGCTCAAGCCGCTGGGCCTGGGCGTGGCCGTGCCACTGGGCTTCAACAACGGCTATGCGCTGGCGATGAAGGCCGAGACCGCGCGCCGCCTGGGCATCGCCACACTGTCCGATCTGGCCGCGCATCCGAGCTTGCGCCTGGGCCTGAGCAATGAGTTCATCGGCCGCGCCGACGGCTGGCGCGGTCTGGCGCAGCGCTATGGCCTGGCACAACAACCCAGCGGCCTGGACCATGGCCTGGCCTATGACGCGGTGACGGCCGGCCAGATCGATGTGATCGACATCTACACGACCGACGCCAAGATAACCCACCTCGGTCTGACCGTGCTGGCCGATGACGCCGGCTACTTCCCGCGCTACGACGCGCTGCTGCTGTACCGGCTCGATGTGCCGCAGCGCTTCCCGGCCGCCTGGGCCGCGCTGCAGCGCCTGGGCGGCAGCATCAATGAGAAGACCATGATCGCGCTGAATGCCAAGGCCGAGCTGCAGGGCCAGGGCTTCGAGGCGATTGCCCGCGAGCACCTGGCCGGCGGCGCGAGCGACACGGTCCAGGCCGCGGGCTTCTGGGCCAAGCTCTTCGGCCCCGACCTGGCCCGGCTGACCGGGCAACACCTGACCCTGGTGCTGGCCTCGGTTGCGCTGGCGGTGCTGATCGGTGTGCCGCTGGCGATCGCGGTGGCGCCGCATGCCGGGCCGCGCGCCCTGGTGCTGGGCGCCAGCGGTCTGCTGCAGACCATCCCCTCGCTGGCCCTGCTGGCGGTGCTGATCTCCTGGGTCGACCGCATCGGCGCGCTGCCGGCCCTGCTGGCGCTGACGCTTTATGCGCTGCTGCCCATCATGCGCAACACCTGCGTGGGGCTGGCCGAGGTGCCGCAAGGCCTGCGCCTGGCCGGCACCGCCTTGGGCTTCACCACGCTGCAGCGCCTGCGCCTGATCGAGCTGCCGCTGGCGCTGCCGACCCTGGTGGCCGGTGTGCGCACCGCCACCAGCATCGCGGTCGGCACCGCGACGATTGCCGCCTTCATCGGCGCCGGCGGCTATGGCGAGCGCATCGTCACCGGCCTGGCGCTGAACGACAAGGACCTGCTGCTGGCCGGCGCCCTGCCCTCGGCCGCGCTGGCCCTGTTGTTTGAGGCGCTGTTCGGTCTGGCGGCCCGCTGGATGCGGCGCCGCTGAGTGAATCAGCGCGCACGCCGCAGCCGCTGCAGCTGCCCGGCCACCATCTCGGCCATGGTCTCGGCCACCGCCTGCGGATCCAGGCCCGGCTGGTCGAACAGCAGCTCCTGGGCCGCATAGAGCGCATCGATCGCGAGCCGGAAGTTCAGCCGCACGCGCGCCGGCTCGGCCTGCGGGTGCGCGGCGATGAAGGCCGCCATCAGCATCTCGGTGACCTGGTCGTGCGAACCGTTGCGCACATGCTGCAGCGCCGGTACCGCACGCAGCGCCCGCGTGACCCAGACGCCGGCCGGTATCTGCTCGGTCAGCGCGATGGTCTGCAGGAATAGCGCGGCCACGCTGCGCGCGAACTTCGCCTCGGGCAAGGCCATCGTCGCCGGCGTGGCCCAGGGCTCCAGCAAGGCGTTCTGCGCCGCCATCAGCCGCAGGCCCAGCTCATGCAGCAGCGCGTACTTGTTCGGGAAGTACTGGTAGAGCGCCGGCGGCGAGATGCCGACGCGCTGGCACACCAGATTGGTCGACAGCCGCTCGATGCCCACCTCGCCCAGCAGCTCGGCGCAGGCCGCAAGGATGCGCTCATAGGTCTCGATCGCACGCGGCTGGGTCGGGGCTTTCTTCAGCGCCAGCTCGGGGGCGGCAGTTTTCGGGAGGCCGGTCATGCCGGCAGTCTAGGGCCGTCCCGCCCTCGGGATAGTCCGTAGAGCATCGCCCTAGCGAATAAATATAGTCATCGCTACATTCACTGCGTCACGATCGATGGCGACAGGAGACAAGCGATGAAGCACATCAGGCAGCAAAACCTGACCCCGCTGATGCTGGCCGCGCTGGGCCTGCTGGGCGGCCCCTCCGCGCGGGCCCAGGAGGCGGCCCAGCTCGAAGCGGTCGTCGTCTCCGGCCAGGGCCGCAGCCAGCAGCTGCAGTCGGTGCCGATCGCGATCCAGGTGCTGGGCGCGGACCAGGTGCGCAGGCTCGGTGCCAATCATCTGGGCGAGCTCAGCGCCCATGTGCCGGGGCTGGAGATCGATGCCAACCAGGCCACCCAGCCGCGCATGTCGCTGCGCGGCATCGGCAGCTCGGACTTCGGCATCGGCACCGATTCGCCGGTGGGCATCTATGTCGACGGCGTCTACACCGGCAAGACCGGCGGCGCGCTGCTGAACTTCAACGACCTCAAGCGCATCGAAGNGCGCGGCATCGGCAGCTCGGACTTCGGCATCGGCACCGATTCGCCGGTGGGCATCTATGTCGACGGCGTCTACACCGGCAAGACCGGCGGCGCGCTGCTGAACTTCAACGACCTCAAGCGCATCGAAGTGCTGAAGGGCCCGCAGGGCACGCTGTTCGGCCGCAACAGCGCCGGCGGTGCGATCTCCATCGTCAGCAATGAGCCCGAGTTCCGCCGCAGCGGCAGCGGCCGGCTGCGCCTGGGCGAGGACGGGCTGCGCCAGCTCGAGGCCCTGGTCAACCAGCCGCTCGGCGAGCGCCTGGCCCTGCGCGCCAGCCTGGTGTCGCAGCGCAGCGACGGCGATCTGCGCGATGCCGCCAGCGGCCAGCGCTACG
>NZ_JAQOWX010000214.1:0-3850 GCF_028462495.1 Paucibacter sp. XJ19-41 | reverse complement strand
GGCCGGGGCAGGGTGGGGGCGCAGACCGGGCTCAGCGCGGTGCCGAACAGGCGCTGGGCCCAGAGGCGCGGCGGCGGCTCGCGCAGCCAGGCCACCGCCGCCTCGGCCGTGCCGCGGGCGAGCGCATCGGGCTGGGTGCTGTGGTGCAGATGCAGCTCGATCTCGGGGTGCGCATCCCAGAAGCGCGGCAGCCGTGGCATCAGCCAGCGGCCGGAGAAGCTGGGCGTGACGGCCAGCTGCAGGCTTTGGGTCTGCCGGCTGCCCTGCTTGAGCTGGCCCAGCAACTCGTCGATGCGGTCAAAGCTGCTGGACAACACGCCCACCAGACGCTCGCCGGCGGCGGTCAGCCGCACCTGGCGCGGCCGGCGCTCGAACAGCGGCTGGCCCAGGGCCTGCTCCAGCGCCCGCACCTGGTGGCTGACCGCCGCCTGGGTCACGTGCAGCTCGGTCGCGGCCTGGGTGAAGGACAGCTGGCGCGCCGCCGCCTCGAAGCAGCGCAGCGCGTTCAGATGGTGCAGATGGCGTCGCATGGATTAGCTGTGTTTATGTATAGCGCAAATATATGTCGTTTGTACGATTCCTCTTCTGCCTGTGCAATAGCGTCTATCGAAACGTTTCAAGCCACGCACAGGGTCATGAACAAATCTCAGGTTTACCCCTATATTCCGAACTCGGTGCCCGAGGTCAAGGCGGCGATGCTGGCGGCCACCGGCGCGAGCTCGGTCGAGGATTTCTATGCCGACATCCCGCCCGCGCTGCGCCTGTCGCGGCCGCTGAACCTGCCGGCGCCGCTGCTGTCGGAGGCGCGGCTCAAGCGTCATGTGCAGGGTCTGCTGGCTCAGAACAGGCATTGCGGCGATGTGCTGAGCTTTCTGGGCGGCGGCTGCTACCAGCACCATGTGCCGGCGATCTGCGACGAGATCAATGGCCGCAGCGAGTTCCTGACCGCCTATGCCGGCGAGCCTTATGACGACCATGGCCGCTTCCAGGCGCTGTGGGAGTACGTCTCGATGATGGGCGAGCTGCTGAATATGGATGTGGTCAGCGTGCCCACCTATGACGGACTGCAGGCCGCTGCCACCGCCTGCTGCATGGCCGTGCGCTACCAGGGCGGCGGCCGCCGTCAGGTGCTGGTGGCCGCCAATGTGAACCCCGACAAGCGCTCGCATATGCAGACCTACGGGCGCAGCGAGATCGAGTTCATCGAGGTGGCCTTCGACGCCGCCACCGGCCTGGTGGACCGCGCCGATCTGCAGGCCAAGCTGGGCCCGCAGGCGGCGGCCTTCTATGTGGACGTGCCGAACTATTTCGGCGGCATCGACGAGGGCGCGGCGCTGGCCGGCCTGGTGAAGGCGGCCGGCGCGCTGCTGATCGTCGGCGTGGACCCCGGCTCGCTGGGCCTGCTGACCCCGCCGGGCGACTATGGCGCGGCCATCGTCTGCGGCGACATCCAGCCGCTGGGCATGCATATGAGCTATGGCGGCGGCCATGGCGGCTTCATCGCCAGCCGCGATGACGAGGCCCTGGTGCTGCAATACCCCTCGCGTCTGTTCGGCATCGCGCCGACCTCGGTGCCGGGCCAGTACGGCTTCGGCGATGTGGCCTATCACCGCACCTCCTTCGACAAGCGCGAGCAGGGCAATGAGTTCGTCGGCACGGCCGCCGCGCTGTGGGGCATCACGGCCGGTGTCTATCTGGCTAGCCTGGGCCCGCAAGGCATGGTGGAGCTGGGCGAGGGCATTGCGCGCCGCGTTGCCTATGCTCGCCAGCGCCTGGCCGAGCTGCCGGGCCTGCGCCTGGCCCATGCGGACACGGCCCACTTCAAGGAGTTTGTGCTGGACTTCGGCGCCAGCGGCTTCACGGTGGCCCAGATCAACACGGCCCTGCGCGAGCGGCACGGCATCTTCGGCGGCCACGATCTGTCGGCCGCCTTCCCCGCCCTGGGCCAGAGTGCCCTCTATGCCTTCACCGAGCTGCACAGCCAGGCCGATATCGACCGCCTGGTGGCGGCCCTGCGCGAGCTGCTGAGCCAATGACCGCAACAAACCCCAGCACCATGGAAAACATCTCCGCCCATCGCTTTTGCGACGGCAAACCCAATCTGCGCCGCTACCAGCAGGCGCGCTGGGACGAGCCGCTGATCTTCGAGCTCAGCCAGGCCGGCGAGCGGGCCATCCTGGTGCCCGAGCTGGAGCCCGGCATCGCCACGGCCACCGCGCAGGCGCTGGACCGGCTGCCCAGCGGCATGCGCCGCGCCAAGGCCCCGGCCCTGCCGGAGCTGAGCCAGAACCGGGTGCTGCGCCACTATCTGCGCCTGTCGCAGGAGAACCTGGGCGCGGATCTGAATGTCGACGTCGGGCAGGGCACCTGCACGATGAAGTACAACCCCAAGATCAACGAGCAGCTGGCCCGCGATGCCCGGATGAGTGAGCTGCATCCCTTGCAGCACGAGTCCACCGTGCAGGGCATTCTGCAGGTGATGCACCAGATGGAGCAGGTGATCTGCGAGGTCTCGGGCATGGACGCGGTGAGCCTGCAGCCGCGCTCGGGCTCGCAAGCCATCTACGCCAATATCGCGATGATCCGCGCCTGGTTCGAGTCGCGTGGCGAAGCCGGGGAGCGCGACGAGATCATCACAACGATCTTCTCCCACCCCTCGGATGCCGCCTGCGCCAAGGTGCTGGGCTACAAGGTCATCACGCTATACCCCGATGCCGATGGCTACCCGGACCTGGCCGCGATGCAGGCGGCGGTCGGCCCGCGAACCGCGGCGCTGCTCATCACCAACCCTGAGGACACCGGCATCTTCAACCCCCGGATCGCCGAGTTCGTCGCCGCCGCCCACGCGGTAGGCGCGCTGGCCTGCTATGACCAGGCCAATGCCAACGGCCTGCTGGGCATCACCCGGGCGCGCGAGGCCGGCTTCGATCTGTGCCACTTCAATCTGCACAAGACCTTCGCGACACCCCATGCCTGCGGCGGACCGGCCGTTGGTGCCTGCGCGGTAACGGCGGCGCTGGCGCCCTTTCTGCCACGGCCGCGCATCGTCAAGGACGGCGCGCAGTACCGCATCGATCAGGGCGAGGCGCAATCGATCGGCAAGGTGGCGGCCTTCATGGGCACGGCCAGTGTGGTGCTGCGGGCCTATGCCTGGGTGATGAATCTGGGCGCCGAAGGGCTGCGCGAGGTGGCCGAGGTCGCGGTGCTGAACAACAACTACATGATGAGCCGGCTGCTGCAGATCCCCGGCCTGAGCGCGCCTTATGCGGCGGGAAAACGCCGCATCGAGCAGGTGCGCTACAGCTGGGCGCAGCTCAGCGAAGAAACCGGCGTCGGCTCGGGCGATATCGGCCTGCGGGCCGCCGACTACGGCACCCATTACTGGACCAGCCACCATCCCTATGGGGTGCCCGAGCCCGCGACGATAGAACCCACCGAGGCCTACTCGCGCGCCGACCTGGACGAGTTCGTGCAGATCATGGCCCAGGTCGCTCACGAGGCGCGCACGGACCCCGCGCTGGTGCTGGGTGCGCCGCACAACTGCCCGACCACCCGGGTCAAGGACGAGTATCTGGAAGACCCCAGGCGCTGGGCCATCACCTGGCGGGCCTGGCAGCGCAAGCTGGCCGAACATGGCGCCAAGGCCTGAAGCGAGCGAGAAGAGAGCATGCGCGTCGGCCTCCTGATCAACCCCATCGCCGGTGCCGGCGGGCCGCTGGCCCTGCATGGCAGCGATGCCTTGCGCCCTGGCGCTGCGCCACCGACCTGGGCCGCGGGCCGCGCCGACGAGGCCTTGCGCGTGCTGCTTGCCGGCTGCGCGCCGCTGTGGGTCTGCGGGGCCGGGGCGATG
>NZ_JAQOWX010000213.1:0-4055 GCF_028462495.1 Paucibacter sp. XJ19-41 | reverse complement strand
GCCGGGGCGGGCGCCGGGGCGGGAGCAGGTGCCGGCGCCGGTGCGGGTGCCGGCGCAGGTGCCGTATCGTCGCTGCCGCCACAGGCGGCCAGCAGGGCTGCCAGGCCAAGGGCCGCACTCGTCTTCTTGCTGATCATCACGATGCCTTTTCATTGTTGAAAGGCCGTCATGCTGGTCAGGCGAGATGGCGCCGCCATGACAGCGGCCCGTGCGGAGAACGCCTGGCGCTCAGTTGTGCGATCAGCGTGCGGGCAAGGCCTCCCCGTCGGCCTTCACCCGCCGCCGCGGCCGCAGCCGCTGCACCGCATCGTCCACATAGGTGAAGACGATGGGAATCACCAGCAGGCTCAGAAAGGTCGAGGTGATCAGCCCGCCGATCACGACGATGGCCATCGGCGCGCGGAAGCTCGGGTCCACCCCCCAGCCCAGCGCGATCGGCAGCATGCCGGCCCCCATCGCGATGGTCGTCATCACGATGGGCCGGGCGCGCTTGCGGCAGGCATCGAGAATCGCCTCGAAGCGCGGCAGGCCATGGTCGCGGCGCGCGATGATGACGTAGTCGACCAGCAGGATGGAGTTCTTCGTCGCGATGCCCATCAGCATGATCAGGCCGATCATCGAGGGCATGGACAGCGCGGTCTGGCTCAGATAGAGCGCCAGGAAGGCGCCGGGAATCGACAGCACCAGCGCGGCCAGGATGGTCAGCGGCTGCACAAAGTCCTTGAACAGCAGCACCAGCACGATATAGATGCATAGCACGCCGGTCAGCATTGCCAGACCGAAGCTGTCGAACAGCTCGGCCATCGCCTCGGCGTCTCCCACCGTGGTCTGGATCACGCCCGGCGGCAGGCTTTGCAGGCTGGGCAGGGCCAGGGCCTGGCGCTCGACATCGCCCAGCGCCTGGCCGTTCAGCTCGATCTCGATATTGATATTGCGCAGCCGGTCATAGCGGTCGATCTGCGAGGGCCCGCTGTCCAGCGCCAGGCTGGCGACATTGCCCAACGGCACCGGGCCATGGCTGCCCGGCACCGGCAGGCGGCTCAGATAGCCCAGGTCGGCGCGCGCATCGCTGCGCAGCCTGACCACCACCGGCACCTGGCGCTGCGCCAGGTTCAGCTTGGCCAGCTCCTGCTCGTAGTCGCCGGCCGTGGCCACCCGCAGCGTCTCTGCGATGGCCGCGGCGCTGACGCCCAGATCGGCGGCACGCGCAAAGTCGGGCCGCACGATCAGCTCGGGCCGGGTCAGGCTGGCGCTGGAGGTCACCGCACCGATGCCGGGAATGCCGCGCAGCTCGCGCTCGACGGTTTGCGCATGCTCGGCCAGCACGCGGCCATCTTCGCCGGCCAGCACCAGCACATACTTCTCGCTGGAGGCGCCGAAGCCGACCTTGACCCGGGCGCCCGGGATCAGCTCGACCGCCTCGCGCAGCTGGGCCTCGATGGCCTGCTTGCTGAGGCCGGGCCGCTCGTCGCGGTGGGTCAGGTTCAGGGTCAGCGTGGCCTTGCCGACGCTGGAGGCCGAGCCCATCGCGAAGGGATCGGCGCCGGCGCTGCCGCCGCCGATGGCGGTGTAGATCAGCTTGACATGGGGGTTGGCCTGCACGATCTGGCGCGCCCGCTCGGCCAGATCGGCGGTTTGCGCAAAGCTGCTGCCTGGCGGCAGGGTCAGTGTGACCTGGGTTTGGCTCAGGTCATCGGGCGGGATGAAGCCGGTCGGCAGCAGGCCGGCCAGGCCGAAGGAGCCGACCGTGAACACCAGCGTGGCCAGCAGCGTCTGGATGCGGTGTTGCAGGCACCAGCGCGCCCAGCCTGTGTAGCGCAGCAGCCAGCGCGGCTCGTGATGCTCGCCGGTGGGCGGCTTCAGGATGTAGGCCGCCATCATCGGCGTCAGCATGCGCGCCACCACCAGCGAGAAGAACACCGAGATCGCCGCCGTCCAGCCAAACTGCACGAAGAACTTGCCGGCGATGCCGCTCATGAAGGCGGTCGGCAGAAAGACCGCGATCAGCGTGAAGGTGGTCGCGATGACGGCCAGCCCGATCTCGTCGGCCGCCTCCATCGCCGCCTCAAAAGGCGTCTTGCCCATGCGCAGATGGCGCATGATGTTCTCGATCTCGACGATGGCGTCGTCGACCAGGATGCCCACCACCAGGGACAGCGACAGCAGGGTCACGGTGTTGACGGTGAAGCCCAGGAAATACATCGCCGCAAAGGTCGGCACCACCGACAGCGGCAGCGCCGTCGCGGCGACGATGGTGGCGCGCCAGTCGCGCAGAAAGAACCACACGACGACCACGGCCAGGAAGGCGCCCTCGTAGAGCAGCACCATCGAGCCGTCATAGTTCTCCTGCACCGGGTCGACGAAGTTGAAGGCCTCGACGATTTCGATCTCCGGGTGCTCGGCGCGCAGCGCCTGCAAGGCCGTCGCGACGCCGCGCGCCACCTCGACCTCGCCGGCGCCCCGCGTGCGCGTGATCTCGAAGCCCACCACCGGCTTGCCGTTCAGCAGGGCCGCCGAGCGCTGCTCGGCCACCGTGTCCTTGACGCTGGCCAGTTGGTCCAGGCGCAGGCGCCGGCCATCGGCCAGCGCGATGTCCATCGCCGCCAGCTCCTCGGCCGAGGCCACGGTGGCAATGGTGCGCACCGACTGCTCGGCGCCGCCGATATCGGAACGCCCGCCCGAGGCCTCCTGCTGGATCTGGCGCAGCTGGCGCGAGACATCGGCGGCCGTGGCGTTCAACGCCTGCAGCTTGGCCGGGTCGAGTTCGACCCTCACCTCGCGGCTGACACCGCCGACCCGGCCGACCGCGCCGACCCCGGGCACGGCCAGCATGGACTTGGCCACCTGGTTGTCGACAAACCACGACAGCGCCTCGTCGTCCATGCGGCTGGATGCCACCGTGTAGGTCAGGATGGGCGTGCCCGACAGCTCCAGCTTGGAGACCACTGGATCGCGCATCTCGCCGGGCAGATCGGAGCGCACCCGCGAGACCGCGTCGCGCACATCGTCCAGCGCCTCCTGCGTGGGCTTCTCCAGCCGGAACTCGGCCGTGATCGTCGCCATGCCGTCGCTCAGCGAGGTGTAGATGTGCTTGACGCCTTGCAGGGTCGCGATCTGGTTCTCGATCTTGCGCGCCACCTGCGATTCCAGCTGGGCCGGCGAGGCCCCGGGCAGCGCCGCGCTGACCGTCACGGTGGGCAGGTCGATATCGGGAAAGTTCTGGATCTTCATCCAGCGAAAACCTGCCAAGCCCAGCAGGGTCAGCATGATGAACAGGAGGATGGCCGGAATCGGATTGCGGATCGACCAGGACGAGACATTCATCATGACTTGCTCCCGTCCACCACCCGCACCAGATCGCCGTCGGCCAGGAAACCGACGCCGCTGGCGACCACGCGCTCACCGGCCTTCAGCCCGGCCAGCAGCTCGATCTTGTCGCCCAGGCGGCGCCCGATGCTGACCTTGCTCTGCTGCACCCGGCCATCGGCGCCAACCTTGAACACATAGGCAAAGCCGTCGCGCAGCTGCACCGCCGCCTGCGGCAGCGCCAGCGCCGGGCTGCGGCCCAGGAGGATGCGGCCGCGTACAAAGCTGCCGGCGCGCAAAGCGGCGTGCGGGCTCAGATCGATATAGGCGAGGCCGTTGCGGCTTTGCACATCGACGGTCGGGCCGACCAGGCGCAGCCGACCGCTGGCGCGCTGGCCATCGGGCAGCTCGATCTCGACCTGGGCGCCCGGCGCGAGCCGGGCCAGCTCGGCGCTGGGCAGCTCGGCGCGCCACTCAAGCCGGCTCTTGCGGATCAGGCGGAACAGTTCCTGGCCCGGCTGCGCCACCGCGCCGACGATGGCCGGCGCGGCCGCGATCAGGCCGTCATCGGGCGCGACGATGCGGGTCTGGGCCAGGCGCAGTTCCTCGCTGCGCACCTTGGCCTGGGCGGCCTCGAAGCGGGCCTTGGCCGCCTGTTCCTGCACCAGGTATTGCTGGGCCTGCTGAGCGCTCAGCGCGCCGCTGCCGCTGGTCTGCAGGCTGCGCACCCGCTCGGCATCGGCCTGGGC
>NZ_JAQOWX010000212.1:0-4175 GCF_028462495.1 Paucibacter sp. XJ19-41 | reverse complement strand
ACCGGCGCCGGCGCAGTGATCCGCGGCGTCGGCAAAGCCGCCGCCGCGCGCGGTGCTTCCGGGACGCCGCCGGGTCGGGCGGCAAGAGTGGCTTGAGTCACAGCAAAGGCGCGAACGCAAGGATTGAGATCGGCCGGAATCGTAACATTAATGCGAACTATTCCTATTACTTATGGGCATTTCTACCAAGATCCCGCCCTGACCGTCCCCAGAATGCGACAGCCCCCGGGGCGAACCGCCGGGGGCTGTGTGGGAGATGGATGGACGGCGTTCGCCGTCCGGGGCGCCGGGCTCGGCGCGGGCTCAGCGCTCGCCGGCCTGCTCGGTGCTCGTGATCTTCGGCGCGGTGCGCAGGCTCAGCACCATGGTCACGGCCAGGATCGCGACCACCACGCCCAGCGAGGCCAGCACCGGGATCTTGATCACATCGATCAGCATCATCTTCGTGCCGATGAAGGCCAGCACCACGGCCAGGCCATAGCTCAGCAGATGGAACTTGGCGGCCATTGCGGCGAGCAGGAAATACATCGCCCGCAGACCCAGGATGGCGAAGATATTGGAGGTCAGCACGATGAAGGGATCGTTGGTGATCGCGAAGATCGCCGGGATCGAGTCGACCGCGAAGATCACATCGGTGACACCCACCAGCGCGATCACCAGCAGCAGCGGCGTGGCCAGGCGCTTGCCGTTCTCCTTGGTGAAGAAGCGCTCGCCATCGAAGTTCTGGCTGACCGGGATCAGGCGGCGCAGCAGCTTGAGCGCCGGATTGCTCTCCAGATCAGGCTCCTGGCCGGCGGCCCACCACATCTTGATACCGGTGATCAGCAGGAAGGCGCCGAAGACATAGAGCACCCAGTGGAACTGCGCNTGGCCGGCGGCCCACCACATCTTGATACCGGTGATCAGCAGGAAGGCGCCGAAGACATAGAGCACCCAGTGGAACTGCGCGATCAGCCAGCTGCCGACCAGAATCATCACGGTGCGCAGCACGATGGCGCCGATGATGCCGTACATCAGCACCCGCTTCTGGTAGGCCGGCGGCACCGAGAAGTAGGTGAAGATCATCAGGAAGACAAAGATGTTGTCCACCGCCAGCGACTTCTCGATCAGATAGCCGGTCAGGAATTCCAGCGATTTGGTCGTGGCCAGATCGGCGTCGCCGGTGCTGTCCTTGACGGCCCACCAGAACAGGCCGTTGAAGGCCAGGCTCAGGGCCACCCAGACCAGCGACCAGTTGATCGCCTCCTTGACGCTGACCTCGTGCGCGCCCTGCTTGCGCAGCACGACGAAGTCGACGAACAAGGCCACCAGCACCGAGCCGGCAAAGAAAATCCACAGCCACAGGGCCGCAATCGAGCTCATGCAGAGACTCCCGCAAGTAGAAAAGTTGATGAAGCAACGGACCGACAGGTCTTGCGGGGCAGGATGCGGATGTGGGGGACACATCCACCAGCTGCGGGGTCCGGATGCCAGCGGGCGCTGGCAACGTAATGACGGACGGCCGCCACGACGAGGCGTCGTGTAGCTACTCCCCTTTCGGTTGGCCGCGAGTATGCCAGGGTTTGCGCCAGATCAATCGGCAAGCCCCCAGGGGAAAGACCCGATTCGTGAAGCCCTGCCGCGTCATCGCCCGCTTGTATGCTAGGCGGCATGAAAACCTTGACGCGATGGTTCTTGCTCGCCGGCGCCCTGCTGCTGGTGGCCGCCCTCTACCCCGGTGTGGTCGTCACCAGCTATGGCGCCGCGCTGATCGCGGCCCTGGTGCTGGGACTGCTGAACACCTTGCTGCGGCCCATCCTGGTGCTGCTGACCCTGCCGGTCACGGTGATCACCTTGGGGCTGTTCCTCTTCATCATCAATGCGCTGATGTTCTGGGCCGCCGCCTCGGTGCTCGACGGCCTGAGAGTCACCGGCTTCTGGGCCGCGCTGATCGGCTCGCTGATCTACAGCCTGTGCGGCATGCTGATCGATGTGGTGATCGAGCGCCTGTTCCCGGGGCGCGACTGACCCCCCCAGAATCGATGGCGCCGGCCGAGGCGTAAAAACGTCTGATCCGAAGAGAAGGACGCAATGTCTGCGTTCGACCCGGAGATCGGCATGTTGCGCAAGTACCTGCTGGGCCTAGGCGCCCTCACCCTGAGCCTGGCGGCCGACGCCGCCGCCCTGGACTACCAGGGCATTTTCACCACCGACGACCAGCTCTTCGTCACCCAGTTCACGCTGGCTGCCGATGAGCCGGTGCAGGCCTTCAGCAGCTCCTGGCTGCAAGGCGGTTTCGCGCCGGTGCGGGCGCGGTTCGATCGGGCCAGCGGCGAGCTGCCGGCGCTGGCCAGCGGCAGCCAGAACAGCTGCGGCCCCGGCGAGGCCGGCGATCCGGTCAGCGGCTTTTGCTGGGACGCCCGCTTCGCGATCAGCCTGGCGGCCGGCAGCTACCGGCTGGTGCTGTCGCAGGACGGCAATACCCCGCTGGGCTCCAACTGGGACGAGGGCTATCTGATGAGCGGCCAGCCCGACTACACCGGGCTGAGCTATCTGGGCAGCGAGCAACGCTTCATCAATGTCGACGGCAGCCCGCGCAGCGGCGCCTGGGCCTTCAGCTTGCATGCCAATGTCGTGCCCGAACCGGGCACCTGGGCGCTGATGCTGGGCGGTCTGGGCCTGCTGGCCTGGCGCCGCCGCCTGGCCGGCGCTGCCTTGCTGGGCCTGGCCCTGCCGGCGGCCGCGCTGGACGCGCCGCTGGTGGCCGACACGCACATCAACGCCGGCCTGCCGGCGCAGAACTTCGGTGCCCTGCCGACGCTGAACGTGGGCGGCGGCGCCAGCGCCTTGCTGCGCTTCGATCTGGGCGGCCTGCCCAGCGGCCTGAAGCCGGCCCAGCTGGTCAAGGCCAATCTGCTGCTCTACGTCAACCGCGTCGGCACGCCCGGCACGCTGGAGCTGCTGAGTGTCTACGCGCCCTGGGACGAGGCCGGCGTCAGCCATGCGGCCGCGCCGGTCAATGGCGGTGCCGGCAGCGGCCAGAGCTTTGCGGTCGGCAAGGCCCAGCAGTTCATCAGCCTCGACATCAGCAAGATCGTCAAGGGCTGGATCGCCAACCCTGCCAGCAACCATGGCCTGCAGCTGCAGCCCGCGCTGAACAGCCCGGGCACCGTGGCCTTCTTCGACAGCAAGGAGAACACCGGCACCGCCCATGTGGCCCGGCTGGACCTGACCCTGGCCGACCAGGGGCCGCAAGGTCCGCAAGGGGTTCAAGGCTTGCAGGGACCGCCCGGTGTGCAGGGCATCCAGGGGATCCAGGGCGTGCAAGGGCCGCGCGGCTTCACCGGGCCGGTCGGCCCGCAGGGACCGCAAGGCAATCAGGGGCCGGCCGGACCGGTGCATCTGCACTATGTCAGCCACACCCACACGCTGGCCGGCAACACCTGGTCCGGCTATTCGGCGGTCTGCCCGGGCAATACCCGTCTGGTCGGCGGCGGCTGCGGCCACCGCGACAACAACAGCGCCCAGGACGAGATCAATGTGAACTATGCCGGCCCGCGGCCCGACTACTCGACCCAGGTCTACCAGTGCAATCTGCGCAACCATGGCGGCGACAACCGCGCGATCCGCATCTGGGCCATCTGCGCCGAAGCCAGCGGCGTGACCCAGCACTGAGTCATCTGCGTCAGGGGGTTGCCAGCCGGGGTGTCAGCGGCCGTGCCTGCAGATTGGGCAGCTCGGCCCCCGGCGGCACATTGCCGCGGTACATCTCGCTGAGCAGCTGGCGCCGCTCGTAGAGCAGCTGGCGCAGCCGCGCGTCGATGACGGCGGCCTCGATCTGGTCGGCGCTGCGACTCCTCGACTGATTCAGGCCCGAGCGCAACCGGTCGATCGCGCCATTGAGGTCGCCGGCCGCCGCGCGCGTCTCGCCCAGCGCGCGCACCGCGCGGAGCGGCTGATCGAGGCGCTGCCAGAGCTGGGCCAGCAGCGCCCAGGCCTGGGCATCATTGGGGTTCAGGCTGACATGGGTCTGCAAGGTGTCGGCCGCCTCGCGCGCCGATGCCAGGCGCGTGTCCACCAGGGCCAGCTGGGCGCGCTGGATCAGCAGCACGCGCGAGCGGTCCTGCGCCAGCGGCGCCAGCGCGGCAAAGCCGGCCTCGCCCTGTTCGCGCGCCTGCGCCAGCTCGGCGCGCGCC
>NZ_JAQOWX010000211.1:0-4293 GCF_028462495.1 Paucibacter sp. XJ19-41 | reverse complement strand
TCTACCCATCACTCATCTGCAGCGCAGAGGGCCAGGTCTTGCCGCTTGACAGAAAGAAGCCATATCAGCGGTTGACATGAGAGGTAACGCAAGGGCGTAGACCTTGTGGCGCCTTCCCGATGGAAGAGTTAGGCCTCAGCACTGGCGGAGTGTGCCGCAGCATCGATCGCCCAACCAGCGACGTTGGAGAACGTCTCGTAGCTACAGCCTGGCTCGTGATCAAACTCGGCCTCCGTCTTGAGTTCCCAGGCAACCGGTGCTGCGCTCAGCAGCGCCTCGAACTCGAGATCCTTTGGCATTGCGGAAGGGCTTGCAAGAGCGGCCGCATAGAAAGCTCGCCCATTCGCCACGGCGGCGCATCGCGTGTAAAGAAACCAGTCGCCGGAAAAGTAGGTTTCGTCGTTTACGTACGATTCGGCTCCGATGTGTTTGGCATGTTCACGCGTGTCTAGGCAGTACAGACAATAGGCAAGTCGCTCGGCAAAAGCCCGGATGCTCTGCTTTGGGAGTTTTGAGAGCGCGCTTACCAGAGGAGCCAGGACCGCTTCGTCTTCGCCGATCCTTGCCCAATCAAGAAGACCGACAAGGGGCCAGAAGGAATCCTCTAGCATCATGCGCTTAGGTCGTTGTGCGAGCGCGGAGAGTCTTCGTTGCTCGTGTTGGCGGGCTCGGTCTTCTTGCACCTCCGCTTCGAACCCCTCTCTGTCGTGAATCCATCGCCACTCCATGAAGACTTCGAAGCCTGTCTGGTCAGACCACCCGCCGCCGTATGAGTTGCATTCGATCCGCGACTCTTCATCGTCGAGTGCCAGATTGAAGGCCAATGAAAACGTGGATGGTGGCTTGCCTCTGACCCAGGTTACTGCCCGTTGCCCCTCATAGAAGAAGCGGTGTTGCTCCACCGGGCGACGGAGTTGCGGGTCTGAGGCGAGTGGAGGCCGATCAGCCAAATACTCGGTCGTGCTCAGCATGAGCGACTTTCCCTCCAGACGTAGCACTCGGATCGCGCCGTAACGCCCGTCTGGATGCTTCCGAACATACACATCTCCTTGCTTAGTCATGGCGCGAGTAAGGCTCTCTGAGACCAACGTTGAAGCTAAGCCGCGAGCGGCGGCCTGCTGCCCAACGTGAAAGCTGAGCCGAGAGCGGCGGCCTGCCGACGCGAATCGGCTCGAGCGACCGGTTATGCCGAGCCCCGCTACTCGAAGGCACGGCGATGGAGGCAACGACGCGCTGCCGAAGCGGCAAGCCGCCGAAGGCTGAGGCGAGCAGGCTTGCTGGACTAGCCGCAAGCACAGCGCGGCGCAAACCCCGTATCTCAGCGCAGGCAACACCTGGCACCGCTCCGCGTTGGCCCGACTTCGCCGCCGCAGCCAGGGTCGCTTGCTCGGCGTGCTCGCCGCGCAAGCCCGAGACCAAGCGAGCGATGGAGGTGGGATTAGCCTGCTGCATAACGTGTTGTATGCGAATCGTTAACTCTTTCTGCCCAACATTTGAACATGCCATATGGCATGAGCTGATCCGTGCCTGATCTGACACCGGTAGGCGCTTGCGTGCTGCGCGGGAGGCCGTCACAGCTGGCAGAGCCGGTCAGAAGCCAGGCACCGCCGTCCACGAGTGCCCGCTCCTGGCCACCGCCAGTTGCTAGGGCGGCCCAATCGCTTGCACCCGCCAGGTCGAGCTCAATGGCCTAGGCGGTCGCCCGTTGCAGGCAACTGCGGAGTAGCCACGTTCGCTCCCTCGTCCTACATCAAATCAGGCATTTCTCTGGTGTGGCGCATTGCCATACCCCGCGACAGTGAGATCCCATCTCTTTGAACCATGCAAGCCGGAGAACTCAGCATGATGATTTTCGACGCCATCCGTGAAAGTCACGACCTGCAACGCGATCTGTGCCGCAAGCTGACGGCGTCACGCGGGGACATGGCCGCTCGTGAGCTGCTCTTCCTGCAGCTCAAAGTCGAGCTGATGGCGCATGCAGCGGCCGAGGAACGACATCTGTACGTGCACCTGCTGATGGAGGACGGCGGTCTCGACGCGTCGCGCCACGCGCTGCATGAGCATCACGAAGTTGACGAGTTGCTGGACGACTTGTCCGTGCGGAACAAAAAGCAGGAGGTCTGGATCGCGACCGCCAAGCAGCTGAGCTTCAAGGTGCGCCACCATCTGAAGGAGGAGGAGTCGAAATTCTTCCAGCTCGCCGGGCGCCTGCTGTCGGAGACGAAGAAGCAGCAGCTGGCGCGCCAGTACGCGAAAGAGATCGTGCGGATGCGCAAGCACTACGCGGCCGAGTACCAAACGGTGGCGGTCAATCCGGCCAGCGGTCTGCTCAAGCCCGCGAAACCTGCGGTCGACAAGCCTGCGCTGCGCGGCAGCGCCAGCGCGGGCGCTCAACTGCGAGGCAAGAGCGAACCGCGCCGAACGCGCTGACTGGAGCGGCAGCTCGGCGGCACGGTGCCATTGGGCAGCGCGCTGGTCCCGCGCTATGCCCCACTCGCCCGCACCACTACCCGCCCATCCCCCGCCCAGCCGCTCAGATCGCGCGGCACCTCGGCGGGCGCCAGGTCCATCGCCTCGATGATCCCGAAGTAGCCGTCCCGCCCCCGGGCCTTGGCCGCGTACAGCGCCGAGTCGGCCAGGGCCAGGGTGGCGGGCCAGTCCCAGGCGCGGGGCCGGCGCGGGTCGAGCGGGAAGGCGGCGAAGCCGATCGAGACGGTGACATCGACCGCCTGGCCGAGGCCGATGCCGAAGGGCTGATCGCGCACCGCGGCGCAGACGCGCGCGGCCAGCTCGGCGGCGTCGGCGCGGCTGGTCTCGCGCACCAGCACCAGCAGCTCCTCGCCGCCCCAGCGCACCAGCGAGTCGGTGCCGCGGAACACCTGGCGCAGGCGCTCGGCCAGGGTTACCAGCACGGCGTCGCCGGCGGCGTGGCCGTGGGCATCGTTGACGCGCTTGAAATGGTCCAGGTCCAGCAGCATCAGCACCAGATCGCTGTCGGGGCCGGGCAGGCCCGACTCGCTGGCCTCGAAGCGGCGCAGGCACAGGCGCAAATCGTCCTGCAGACGCAGCTCCAGATAGCGGCGGTTGCGCAGGCCGGTCAGCGCGTCGGTCAGGCTGGCCTCGCGCAGCTCGGCGGTGCGCTCGTCCACCAGGGCCTGCAGCACGGCTTCGCGCCGGCGCAGCAGGCGGGTGCGCCAGCGCACATAGGCCCAGATCGCCAGCAGCAGCAGGGCCACCGCCGCCAGCTGCGCCCACAGCGTCTGCCACCAGGCGGGCAGCAGCTCGATGGGCAGCTCCAGCCGGGCCGGGCCCCACAGCGTCGGGTGTGCCGTCACGCGCATCTGCAGCACATAGCGCCCGGGCCACAGCGGGCCGAAGCTGGGGCTGCGCGCGCCGGGGTCGACGCTGGTCCAGTCGCTGTCCAGGCCCTGCAGGCGGTACTGATAGCGCAGCCGGCCGGGGTCGGCATAGTCCAGCCCGGCGAATTCGACGCTGAAGCTGCGCGTGCCGGCCGGCAGGCGCAGGCCCTGCCCATCCAGGCGCTCGGGCGCATGGGGCTGGCCGTTGACACGCAGCGCGCTGATCACCAGCGGCAGCACGCCCGGATCCGGCTCGAAGGCCTCGGGCACAACACGCAGCAGGCCCCGGCTGCCACCGAACAACAAGGCCCCGCCGGGCAGCTCGGCGCTGGCGAAGAACCAGAAGCTGCCGAAGGCCGCGCCCTCGGCGGCCCCGAAGCTGTCGATCCGGTCGGCCTTGGGGTCGTAGACCTGCAGCTGGCTCCAGATGCGGCCGCGCGCGTCCTCATGCAGATTGCCGCCGAACACGCCCTCGCTGCCATGGCGCTCGCCGATGCGGTCGAAGCGGGCCCGGCCCTGCTGGTCCCAGCCGCGCAGCCGGTGCAGGCCGGCGACCGGCGTGTCCACCCACAGCGTGCCGTCGCGCGCCGGCAGCAGACCCATCACGACCGGGCTGGCCAGGGTCTCGCCCGGCGCCTGCGGCACGGCCGCCAGCCCGCCGCCCTGCTCCCGGAACAGACCTTGCTGGCCGCCGACCCAGAGCCGACCGGCCCCGGCGGCCCCTCCCCTCTCTTCGATCAGCGCATGGATGCCGCCATGCAACGGCGCGCCGCCGGCCAGCGCCACCCGCTGCAAGGCCGGCGCCGAGGCGCCGGGGAGCCGGTACAGGCCTTCCTGCATGCCCAGCCAGACCTCGCCATTGGCGCGCAGCAGCAGGCGCTGCGCCCGCCCGCCGTCCAGCGGCCAGTCGCGCAAGAGCCGGCCCTGGGCGGAG
>NZ_JAQOWX010000210.1:0-4298 GCF_028462495.1 Paucibacter sp. XJ19-41 | reverse complement strand
GCCTGGGCCGGCGCGACGCGCGGCAGCACCGGCGCGGCCGTCATCTCGGTCAGCATGTCCTCGGGCAGCACCAGCACCACCGGGCCGGGCCGGCCCTGCAGCGCGGTGTGAAAGGCGCGGGCGATGTACTCGGGCAGACGGTCGGCGTCCTGCACCTCGCCGACCCATTTGGCGAACCCCAACGTGCCGGGGCCGAACATCTGGCGGTAGTCGAGCTCCTGAAACGCCTCGCGGTCGCGCTGCTCGCTGGCCACCTGGCCGATGAAGAGGATCATCGGCGTGCTGTCCTGGAAGGCGGTGTGCAGGCCGATGCTGGCATTGGTGGCGCCCGGCCCGCGGGTCACGAAGCAGATGCCAGGCCGGCCCGTCAGCTTGCCTTGGGCCTCGGCCATGAAGGCCGCCCCGCCCTCCTGCCGGCAGGCGATGAAGCGGATCTTGTCGCGGTGCTCGTGGAAGCCGTCCAGCACCGCAAGATAGCTCTCGCCGGGCACGCCGAACGCTACGGTAACTTCCTGCGCTATCAAAGCCTCCACCAGCAGGTGGCCGGCCAGTCTTTTTCCCTGTTGCGTCATTACTTCCTCAATTCCTAGGAGCCTATGAATAAGGGCCTTGTTTACAGCTACATGCGCTTCAGTGACCCGCAACAGGCGGCCGGCAACAGCGGCGAGCGCCAGCGCGCCTCTGCCGCCAGATGGGCGCAGGAACACAAGCTGCAGCTGGACGATTCACTGTCCTTGGAAGACAAGGGCCTGTCAGCCTACCATCAGCATCATGTTAAGCATGGCGCCCTTGGAGCCTTCCTTGCCGCCGTCGAACAGGGTCGGGTGCCTTCGCGCCCATCGTCAAGTACTTGGCCGACACGCGCCGCGCGCAGTTGGTCACCGTCGCCATCAGCGATAGCGAGGTTTTCGGCCGCCTGGCCGCCACCGGCCGCACGCTCGACGAGGTGCTGGCCGACGACACCGACCACATGGCCGCCGTGCGCAGTGCCACGACGCCCGAGGCCCGCCTGGCCGCCAGCCGGGCCTTCAGCTTGGTCGGCCTAGCCGAGAGCGCGGCCGAGGAGCTGGACTTGGTGTGGGCAGCGTTGAACACGAAGGGCACGGCATGCTGCCTGTGAGAGTCGATCAACGGCGGCACATCCTGGGACGCGAATCCTTGGGTCTGGGTCATCGAGTTCAAGAGGCTTGCAACATGACCACCCTCGACCTGTTCCCCGAGACCCAGGGCCAACCTACTGACGCACCCAACCAAGCGCCCGCATATCGCAGGCTTTTTTCCGCCTTACAAGGACCAGGTGAACAATCCGCAAGCAAGATCAGCTAGCAAAAACGGCTGGCAATACCTGTTGTCAAAAGTGCAATCATTGCACTACATTATCACACATGCCGACGCTAATCCGCCTACCAACCTGCAAGCTTTCCATGTATGCCGATGATCACAACCCTCCGCACTT
The DNA here is from genome assembly GCF_028462495.1 of Paucibacter sp. XJ19-41. Taxonomy (NCBI): domain Bacteria; kingdom Pseudomonadati; phylum Pseudomonadota; class Betaproteobacteria; order Burkholderiales; family Sphaerotilaceae; genus Roseateles; species Paucibacter sp. XJ19-41. Next base: position 2,842 of record NZ_JAQOWX010000210.1, on the reverse strand, counting down.
TCATGTGCTGGCAAACGATGGGAAAAAGGCACTTGTGGAAATCGCTTCACTGACCGTCATTGCAGGAGAGGTTCGGAGCGGAACATTGAAGGAAGCGCTTGGCTGGGCCGGCAGCAACAAGGCGACACTCGTCGCAAAATGGAAGGAGTTGAATCCATGACGCAAAAGCAATTTTCACTGATCAAGGTTTTGCACGCCGCACCGGCAAAGCTGGTGCTGCACTATGCGGACGGCGAAGTGCTGACGGTCGACCTGCAACCCATCATCGAGCGGCACAAGAGCCTTGCCGCACTCAAAGACCCGAAGGTCTTTGCGAAGGCGAAGATCGGCGACGATGGCGCAACCGTCGTATGGGGCAATGACGACGATCTAGAACTGGCTGCCGACAATCTGCGCGCGCGCGCCATTGAGCAAGCTGGCGGCGTCTCGCATGAGTTCATCTGGAACTGGATGCACCGGAACAAGCTGACACTGGACGATGCTGCCAGCGCCTTGGACGTGTCGCGGCGCATGCTTGCCTACTATCGAAGTGGTGAAAAGTCTGTACCGATGACAATAGGGTATGCCTGCTTGGGCTGGGAGAAAGCCAGGAAGGCCAACACAAGCGTCTTTGCGCTCGCCGCGTGAATCTAGACTGATTCCCCTGAGCCCCGCCTAGCGCGGGTTTTTGCTGTATCAGCCTCTAAGGAGAGATGATGCCGAAAACCGCTGACGAGACTCCACAGCGCAACCTTGAGGAACCTCTGCCAGAACAACTTCGTGAGAGCTGGGTCCAGTTGCTAACGCGACGGCGCATCGCATGTCGGTCCAATGATGCGAAGAAGGCCGAGGCCGAATATCAGTTCGGCATGGGTTTTGTGCATGCCTTGTACAAGGCAGAGCTGCTACGAGCAGGCGACCGAGATGATCTGCGTGAGCTGCTCATGTCTCCCAATCTTCGCCGCTAGGGCCGGACCAGCGGCTAGTCACACCCTGCAGTTGACCTGCTCGGCTTAATCGAGACAGTTATTCCTAGAAGACGGCGGGTTGCAAGTCTCGGCGGAGGTGCTGTTTGAACTCCGCCGGGGTCAAGTATTGCAGGCTGCTGTGAGGGCGGACCTCGTTGTAGTGGTTGCGCTAGGTTTCGATGATCACGGCGGCCTCGCGGCNGTTTGAACTCCGCCGGGGTCAAGTATTGCAGGCTGCTGTGAGGGCGGACCTCGTTGTAGTGGTTGCGCTAGGTTTCGATGATCACGGCGGCCTCGCGGCGCGAGCGGAACCACTCGATGGACAGGCACTCGTCTCGGAATTTGCCGTTGAAGCTCTCGTCGGTGCCGTTCTGCCAGGGCTTGCCGGGATCGTTCAGCACGGTAGCGATACCGGCGCTCGAGATCCACTCCAGGATTGCCTGGCTGACGAACTCCCCGAAAAACGTATCCCTTGCTGAGTGATCCAATCCAAGCAAGAGGAAACGAAATGACGAAGACAAAGACGGGCGCCGCCAGGGCGCGGTACACGCTTGAATTCAAGCAAGAGGCCGTGCGGCTGGTCGAAGGCGGGCAGAGCATTGCGGCGACGGCGCGCACGCTGGGCGTGGTGGATCAGACGCTGTTCAACTGGGTCAAGACCAGCCGGGCGGGCAAGCTCAGCGGCCCGGATAGCAAGCCCGTGAGTGCCGAGCAAATGGAGATTGCGCGGCTGCGTGCTGAGCTGGCGCGGGTGAAGATGGAGCGCGACATTCTGGGAAAAGCGACAGCGTACTTCGCAAAGGCTTCGAGCTGAGGTACGCCTTCATTGAGCTGCACCGGCGCCAGTGGCCGATCTCGGTGCAATGCCGGGTGCAGGAGGTCAGCGTGGCGGGGTATCACGAGCACTTCGTGCGCCGTGCCAACGCGGCCCAGCGGCGCCAGCGCTTCAAAACCAGACGACAGGCCAAGGATGAAATCGTGGCCTGGCTGCTCTGGTACAACAGCGCCCGGCTGCATTCAACGCTGGGCTATGTCAGTCCGATGCAGTTCGAGAGAAACCGGCTAGCGGCATAGCCCATGCAGGCCAATTCACGGCTCGGTTAAGGGATACGGATTCCAGTGGCAAGGTCATCTTGGTCGAAGGCCGCCTTACGGCAAGCCGTAATAGGATGCGCAGCCCCGACGGCCGCAAACTGGCAACCAGCAGCGCCTACACCTACTAACCCTACGGACAAGGTTGGGCATCGCTGCTGGGCGGTGCTAGCGGCTCACCCCCCTCCACGACATGCAAGCATGACCAGCGGCTTTGGGATCTAGCTTTCTTTAGACCGCCCCATTGATTCAATAGCGAATAGCCGGTGGCTGACTCGGCTGAACAGGGGGCAGTTAGAGGCACGTTCCGACGAGTTAATACAACGTATCATTTGGCACGCCGAAGACGGTATCGACACCCTGGGCAATCAGGGCCTCGACCAGCAGGTGGCCGGCCAAGCGTGGTGAAGTGGAATCAGGGCTTTTTGGCATGGGCCGAATGTAGCGCCGGCCAGAGCCGGCGCCCATCCGCGCTTATGCGGTGGCCAGCTGCGTGCGGGCGATGCGCAGACCGACCAGGCCGGCCGAGGCGATGCCCAGGCCCAGGGCGGCGGCCGAGCCGGCGAACACGCCGGCCGGATGGCCGCCGTCCAACAAGGCGCCGAACACCGGCGCGGCCAGCGCGAAGCCCACATCCAGGCCCGAGTACACCGTGCCGTAGACCCGGCCGGTAGCGCCCGGGGGCGCGGCGCGCTTGATCAACATATCGCGCGAGGGCCCGGCCAGGCCGGTGCCGAAACCGGCCAGCGCGGTGGCTGCCGCGGCCACCAGCGGCGGCAGCCAGCCGGCCGCGACCAGCAGCA